>NZ_MPBM01000024.1:0-232521 GCF_001907715.1 Pseudomonas sp. BTN1
CCCGTCAAAGACGCCGCCCCCACCGGCACCCAGACCCTGTTGCGCGGCTTGGGGGTGGTGCAAGCGGTGGCGGCTGGTGCGCGGGATCTCAAGGAGATCGCCCGGCGCATTGGCACCACGCGCAGCACGACGCACCGCCTGGCCAGTTGCCTGGTGGACGAGCGTTACCTGCGTGTGGTGCCCCAGATCGGTTATCTGCTGGGGCCCAAGCTGATCGAGTTAGGGTTCCAGGCCCGTGAAGAGTTGCCCTTGGTGAACCTGGCGGTGCCTTACCTGGATGAATTGTCGGCGCTGACCGGCGATACCATTCACCTGGCGATTCGTGAGTACGACGAGGTGCTTTACCTGCACAAGAACCCCGGCCGCAATGGGCCGGAAATGCGCTCGCGGGTCGGCCATCGCATGCCGTTGGCGCGCACCGGTATCGGCAAGGCGTTGATGCTGGATGACTCGCCGCAGGAGTGGCAGCGCTTGTACGAGGAGAGCTTGCCGACGGCGGGCAAAAGCCTGCAATGGCCGCAGCACCCGGAGCAATCCTGGGCGCAGTTCGAACAGCGCATGCATGAGTATGTCGAGGGTGGCTACGCGTTTGACCTCGAAGACAACGAGCCTTCGATCCGCTGCGTGGCCGCACCGGTGCGCGATGCCAGCGGGCGCGTCGTCGCCGGCATCAGCATCGCCAGTACGGTGCCCTACATGCCGCTGGAGAAAATGGCCGAGCTGATTCCTGTGATCAAACAGGTCGCAGCCCGGCTGTCAGCGGAGTTGGGCGCCAAGGCCTGATCAGGCTTTGAGGCTTGCCATGTCGATGACAAAGCGGTACTTCACATCACCGGCAATCATGCGTGCGTAAGCTTCGTTGATCTGCCGGATGTCGAGCATCTCGATGTCGCAGGTGATGTTGTGCTCGGCGCAGAAATCCAGGACTTCCTGGGTTTCGGCAATGCCGCCGATCAGCGAGCCGGCCAAGACTTTACGGCCCAATACCAGCTTGGCGGCATTGACGGGCGGGTCCACCGGCTCGATCAGGCCGACCAGGATATGCACGCCGTCAAAGCGCAGCACATCGAGGTAGGGGTTCAGGTCGTGCTGCACCGGGATGGTGTCGAGCAGGAAGTCGAAGTGCCCGGCAGCAGCTTTCATCTGCTCGGCATCAGTGGACACGATCACATGGTCGGCGCCCTGGCGACGGCCTTCCTCGGCCTTGCTCGCCGAACGCGTGAACAGCGTCACTTCGGCGCCCATGGCCTTGGCGAACTTGATGCCCATGTGGCCCAGACCACCCATGCCGAGGATCCCGACTTTATCGCCGGCTTTCACGCCGTAGTGCTTGAGCGGCGAGTAAGTGGTGATACCTGCACACAGGATCGGCGCAGCGCTGGCCAGGTCGAGCTTGGCCGGGATCTTCACCACGAAATGTTCGCTGACCACGATGCTGTCGGAGTAACCGCCCATGGTGTTGCTGCCATCCACGCGGTCCGGCGTGGCATAGGTCATGGTCGGGCCCTCGAGGCAGTATTGCTCAAGGTCCGATTGGCAGGCTTCGCAGTGACGGCACGAGTCCACCATGCAGCCTACGCCCACCAGGTCGCCGACTTTATGGGCAGTCACATTGGCGCCGACGGCGGTGACCTTGCCGACAATTTCGTGGCCCGGCATCAACGGGTACACGGCGATGCCCCACTCGTTGCGAGCCTGGTGGATATCGGAGTGGCACACGCCGCAGTAGAGAATCTCGATGGCCACGTCATCGACGCGCGGGCTGCGGCGTTCAAATGACATCGGGGCGAGGGGCGTGGTGGCCGACTGGGCGGCGTAACCGATGGCGGTGTACATAGTAAACCTCACAAAAGCTTGGACTGCAGAGGTGGCGAATTCTGCGCGTCGGCCTGGGGGCGCGAACATGGCAAATGCTCCGAGTCTCATGCCTATTCGTCCGGCAGTGCCTGAGGTTTGGATATATTGGCCGCCAGACCTGCGATGATGCTGTCATCCCTTATTCGCGAAGTTTTTTGCCATGCTGTTGACCCGCCATTTGGACGCCAATGCCACGCTGGTTGCCTTGATCGAAGGGCTCACGCCCCGCGACGGTTTTTCCCCGACTCACTTGCCCGGTGTGCAGGTGCTGCGCGCCAGTTGCGATGTGGCGCGTGGGCCGCAGATCTATGAGCCAAGCCTGATGTTCGTGGCCCAGGGCAGCAAAGTCGCCTACCTTGGCCCCCGCACGCTGGAGTATGGCGCCGGGCATTACCTGATCCAGGCGATGCCGGTGCCGTTCGAATGCGAGACCTTTGCCATGGCCCCCGAGGCGCCGCTGTATGGCGTGACGGTAGGCATCGACCGCGTGGTGTTGGGCGAGTTGGTGATTGCCATGGGCATGCAGGCCGGGCCACCGCCGACCGCGCAGACCTTGGAATCGATGAGTTCGGTGGTGCTGGACGATGCGATGCGTGGCTGCGTCGAGCGGTTGTTGCAGTGCCTGCACGATCCGCTGGAAAGCCGGATCATGGGCCCGGCGCGGGTGCGCGAATTGTTGTTCACCGCCTTGCGTGGGCCTCAGGCGGATGTGTTGCGTGCGCTGGTGGAACAACAGGGGCAGTTTTCGCGCATCGCCACCTCATTGAATCACCTGCATGCCCATTACGCCGAGCCGCTGAATATCGAGACGTTGGCCGGATTTGCGCACATGAGTGCCTCGACCTTTCATGAGCATTTCAAACGCTGCACCTTGTTGTCACCGGTGCAGTACCTCAAGCGCTTGCGGTTATTGAAGGCCCAGCAGTTGCTGCTGGTGGAAGGCATGAGTGTGGCGCAGGCGGCGCACAAGGTGGGGTACCAGAGTACGTCGCAGTTCAGCCGGGAGTACAAACGCTATTTCCTGCGCAACCCAGGTGAAGAGCGGGCCGCCTGACACCACGAGGTCATTGTGGGAGCTGGCTTGCCTGCGATAACGGTGGGTCAGCCATACATTTGGCACCTGAAGGCCGCCATCGCAGGCAAGTCAGCGCCCACATTTTGATCGATGTCGCCCACAAAAAAGGCTCCCATCTCGGGAGCCTTTTTGGGTTAAGCGAACGACTTACATATTCGGGTAAGTCGGCCCACCCGCACCTTCCGGTGTCACCCAGGTGATGTTCTGCGAAGGGTCCTTGATGTCACAGGTCTTGCAGTGCACGCAGTTCTGGGCGTTGATCTGGAAGCGCTTCTCGCCGTCTTCCTTGGTCACCACTTCATACACGCCAGCCGGGCAGTAGCGCTGCGCCGGTTCATCGTAGAGCGGCAGGTTGGTGCCGATCGGGATGCTTGGGTCTTTGAGCTTCAAGTGGCACGGCTGCTCTTCTTCATGGTTGGTGCCAGAGATGAACACCGAGCTCAGCTTGTCGAAGCTCAACTTGCCGTCGGGTTTGGGGTAGTCGATCTTCTGGCTGTCTTTGGCCAGCTTCAGGCAGGCGTAGTCCGGCTTGGTGTCGTGCAGGGTGAAAGGGATCTTGCCGCCGAAAATGTTCTGGTCGAGCCAGTTGAAACCGCCGCCAATGATTGCGCCGAACTTGTGCACGGCCGGGCCGAAATTGCGGCTGGCGAACAGTTCCTCATACAGCCAGCTGGCTTTGAAGCTGTCGACATACGCGGTCAGTTCGTCGCCGCCCTCGGATTCGGCAAACAGGCGGTCGGCCACGGCGTCGGCGGCGAGCATGCCGGACTTCATCGCGGTATGGCTGCCTTTGATCTTGGCGAAGTTCAGGGTGCCCAGATCGCAACCGATCAGCGCGCCACCCTTGAAGACCATCTTCGGCAGCGAATTCAGGCCACCTTTGCAGATCGCGCGGGCGCCGTAGCTGACCCGCTTGCCGCCTTCCAGGTACTGGGCCAGCACCGGGTGGTGCTTGAGGCGCTGGAACTCATCGAACGGCGACAGGAAGGTGTTGCTGTAGGACAGGTCGACGATCAGGCCGACCACCACCTGGTTGTTTTCCAGGTGATAGAGGAACGAGCCACCGGTGTTCTCGTTACCCATGATGTCCAGCGGCCAACCGGCGGTGTGCACCACCAGGCCCGGCTGGTGCTTGGCTGGGTCGATTTCCCAGATTTCCTTCAGACCGATGCCGTAGTGCTGGGCGTCGGCGTCGCTGTCCAGGTTGAAGCGCTGGATCAGTTGCTTACCGATGTGGCCACGGCAGCCTTCGGCGAACAGCGTGTACTTGCCACGCAGTTCCATGCCCGGGGTGTACAGGCCGTCTTTTGGCTTGCCTTCACGGTCAACGCCAAGGTCGCCGGTGATGATGCCGCGTACCACGCCGTTCTCGTCGAACAGCGCTTCCTGGGCGGCGAAGCCTGGGTAGATTTCCACGCCCAGGTTCTCGGCCTGCTGGGCCAGCCAGCGGCACAGGTTGCCCAGGGAAATGATGTAGTTGCCTTCGTTGTGCATGGTCTTGGGCACAAAGAAGTCGGGCACCTTGGTGGAGGCTTCCGGGCTGCGCAGTACATAGATGTCATCGCGCACCACCGGGGTGTTGAGCGGGGCGCCGAGTGCTTTCCAGTCCGGGAACAATTCGTTCAGGGCACGGGGTTCAAACACGGCACCGGAGAGGATGTGGGCGCCGACTTCGGAGCCTTTCTCGACCACGCAGACGCTGATTTCCTTACCGGCTTCGGCGGCCTTCTGCTTCAGTCGGCAGGCGGCAGACAGGCCAGCCGGGCCAGCGCCGACGATGACCACGTCGAATTCCATGTATTCGCGTTCCACAGGCTATCTCCTACTCAAGGCTCAACAGGCTTTTTTTCTAATGGGTGGAGGTTCGGTGTGGTTCTGCGCGAAGGCAGCACCCACCTGTCTCTCTAGGTGGCGCATTATATATAGACCACTGACAGCGTCCAATACAAACGTTTGTTTGAATTGCCTGCAGCCTAGATAAATCAAAGCAACGGGGCTTATGACTGACCATTTTGCCGTATTGACCAGAATAGGCGTTCCGGTCAAGATACGGTCGGTTTTGCGCTTCCCGTAGGCAGACTGCAGGTTTCAAGAGCACGTCCAAAGACAGGCTGAAGGCAATAAAGGTGATGCGCCCCCCAACGTTGGAGCGCAGTTTACACGCCGCGATAAAGAATGACCTCTCAGTCACCACTGACGAACGGTCGTCATTTCCCGTGTGCAAGGCCACTGCCGAGGTCTTTGGAGGTGCCCTTGTGTGCCGATGAGCATCAACCGCCAGGTTCGCCTAGGCGACTTTCTTTTCACCGGAGAGTAACGAGGAATCCATGAAGGTTCTTGTAGCTGTCAAACGCGTTGTCGATTACAACGTGAAAGTTCGCGTCAAGGCGGACAATTCCGGCGTCGACCTTGCTAACGTCAAGATGTCGATGAACCCTTTCTGCGAAATCGCTGTGGAAGAAGCCGTACGCCTGAAAGAGAAAGGCGTGGCGACGGAAATCGTCGTGGTGTCCATCGGGCCGACCACTGCCCAAGAGCAGCTGCGTACCGCTCTGGCCCTGGGCGCCGACCGCGCCATTCTGGTGGAGTCTGCTGAAGAGCTGACCTCCCTGGCCGTTGCCAAACTGCTCAAGGCCGTTGTCGACAAGGAACAGCCTCAGCTGGTGATCCTGGGCAAACAAGCCATCGACAGCGACAACAATCAGACTGGCCAGATGCTGGCTGCACTGACCGGTTACGGCCAGGGCACCTTCGCTTCGAAAGTCGAAGTGAGCGGCGACAGCGTTGCGGTTACCCGTGAAATCGACGGCGGCGCGCAGACGGTTTCCCTGAAACTGCCGGCCATCGTCACCACCGACCTGCGTTTGAACGAGCCGCGTTATGCGTCCCTGCCAAACATCATGAAAGCCAAGAAGAAGCCTCTGGAGACGCTGACTCCGGACGCTTTGGGCGTTTCCACCGCCTCTACCAACAAGACCGTCAAAGTCGAAGCGCCGGCTGCACGCAGCGCGGGCATCAAGGTCAAGTCGGTGGCTGAACTGGTCGAGAAACTGAAAAACGAAGCGAAGGTAATCTAATCATGACTATCTTGGTAATCGCTGAACACGACAACAAGGTACTGGCCCCGGCCACCCTGAACACCGTGGCCGCTGCCGCTAAAATCGGTGGGGACATCCACGTGCTGGTTGCTGGTCAGGGCGCTGGCGCCGTGGCTGAAGCGGCTGCAAAAATCGCAGGCGTGAGCAAAGTCCTGAACGCTGACAATGCCGCTTATGCGCATCAGCTGCCGGAAAACGTTGCACCGCTGGTCGCCGAGCTTGGCGCTGGCTACAGCCACATCCTGGCCGCCGCTACCTCCAACGGCAAAAACATCCTGCCACGCGTTGCCGCGCAGCTGGACGTTGACCAGATCTCCGAGATCATCTCGGTAGAAAGCGCCGACACCTTCAAGCGCCCGATCTACGCCGGTAACGCCATCGCTACCGTGCAGTCCAACGCCTCGGTCAAGGTCATCACCGTGCGCGCCACCGGTTTCGACCCGGTTGCTGCCGAAGGTGGCTCGGCTGCCGTTGAAGCCGTCTCCGCTGCCCACGACGCTGGCACTTCCAGCTTTGTCGGCGAAGAGCTGGCCAAGTCGGACCGTCCTGAACTGACCGCTGCCAAGATCGTCGTTTCGGGCGGTCGTGGCATGCAGAACGGTGACAACTTCAAACACCTGTACGCCCTGGCCGACAAGCTGGGTGCTGCGGTCGGCGCTTCCCGCGCTGCTGTCGACGCAGGCTTTGTACCCAACGACATGCAGGTCGGCCAGACCGGCAAGATCGTTGCGCCACAGCTGTACATCGCCGTCGGTATCTCCGGCGCTATCCAGCACTTGGCCGGTATGAAAGATTCCAAGGTGATCGTTGCGATCAACAAGGACGAAGAAGCGCCGATCTTCCAGGTAGCCGATTATGGCCTGGTGGCGGACTTGTTCGAAGCCGTACCTGAATTGGAGAAGCTGGTCTAATCCAGCCACTTCACTTATAAAGAGCCCGGTCTTATGACCGGGTTTTTTTTTACTGATCGGGAGAGTCTTGCCATGCAACTGCGCCCCTGGGCCTTACTGTTGGGCCTTACGCTGCTGCCGAGCCTGACGCTCGCCGCCGGCAAGTGCGAGCGCCTGGTAATCACCGGCAGCCCGGACGCACCGCCTTTGCTCTGGCGCGACCCTCAGGACCCTACGCACCTGATCGGCGCGACCGCTGACGTGCTGCAACAAGTGGGCAAGGACCTCGGGCTGAAAATCGACCTGCTCTACGGTGGCAAACGCTCCCTGGCCCTGGATGAAGCGCGTAGCGGGCGCATGGACATTCTCGCCGACGCACCGCTGAATCTGGGTGAGCTGGACCACTTCGACTACATCCATCCGGCGCTGATGCAGACCGACTACCTGGTATGGACGCGCAAGGATTCAGCCGTGGTCTATTCCACCGCCGCCGATTTGCACGGCCACAAAGGCGCAGTCTCGGAACGTGCGCGCTTGAGCGCGGAGTTCGAAACCTTCGCCAGCCAGCAACTCAACCTGCAACGCCTGCCCAACTTGACGCCGGCCTTCCAGAAACTGCTGTTGGGTGAGGTGGACTACGTGCTGGCCGGGCGCTATTCCGGCATGGCCATGGCCCAGACCCTGGGCATGAGTAATGACCTGGTGGCCCATGCGGTGCCTGTCGATCAGCCTGGCCTGTACCTGGCGATTTCCCACAACTCGGCCTGCAATGATCCTTGGCTTCGCGGACAGCTGACGAAAAAGATGACAGAATTGCCCGCCTCCGGTGCCGCTCAAGCCGCGCTGCAGCGCAATCTGGAGCGTTGGAAAGCGCAACTGCAACAACCTGTCGGCACCCCAACAAAGTAGGGATTTACAGTGATTTTTCGAGCTCTTTTCGCGGCCCTTGCCGTTGTCGCGCTGGCGGGATGCGCAACCGATCCTGCGCCGATCGAACAAATGCGCCTGACCCAGCAAGCCTTGGAACAAGCCACCGCGGTCGGGGCCAACACCGATGAATCCCCCGAACTGAAGCTGGCCGAAGAAAAATTCGCCCGGGCCAAGGGCAACATGGCCGACCAATCCTACAAACGTGCGCGTATGCGCGCCGAGCAGGCTGAGTTGGACGCGCGCCTGGCCGAGGCCAAAGTGCTGACCGGCAAGAGCCAGGAACAATTGAACGTGCTCAATACCCGTATCACTCGCCTGCGTAAGCAACTGCAGTTGGGAGACGCACAATGAGCCCGATGATCCGTAGTTTGAGCTGTGTACTGCTGCTGGGCGGCGCGGCCTTGGGCGGCTGTGCCAGCCAACCCACGAGCGAGCAGGCGTTGCAGCAGGCCGGCGATGACTTTCAAAAGGTCAAGGAAGACGCCAACGTACTGCGCTTCGCCCCCAAGGACGTGATCCGCGCCGGCGAGTCCCTGGCCCGCGCCGATCGCCTGTCCAGCTACTGGGGCAGCGGCGCGGATGTGGTGCATTACGCTTACCTGAGCCAGCGTTACAGCGCCATCGCCCGAGAGCACACCCAGCAGGGCCTGAATGCCGAACGCGGCACTCAACTGGAGTTGGAGCGTCAGCGCCTGCAACTGGCCTTGCGCGAAAACAAGCTGGCCAGCGTGCAACAGCAGGGCAAGTGGGTTGAAGCGCAAATCGCCAGCCTCACCACCCAGACCGATCGTGGCCTGGTGATGACCCTGGGGGACGTACTGTTCGACACCGGCGAAGCTGAACTGCAGAACTCGGCCAACCGCACGGTGCTCAAGATCGTGCAATTTCTGCAACTGAACCCCAAGCGTCGGGTGCGCATCGAGGGCTACACCGACAACACCGGTGGCGAGCAGGAAAACCTGAAACTGTCCCGCGACCGTGCTCAATCGGTGGCCGATCTGTTGATGGACCTGGGTATTGATGACAAGCGCATCGAGGTCGAGGGTTATGGCGACCAATACCCGGTGGAAGCCAATGCCTCCGAGCGTGGTCGTGCACAGAATCGCCGAGTGGAAATTGTGTTCTCTGACGAGAAGGGCCAATTGGGCGCAGCACGCTAAAGTCTGACGCAGATCCAAATTGTGGGAGCGGGCTTGCCCGCGAATGCGGTGGCTCAGTACCGAATGTACTGATTGACACACCGCTTTCGCGGGCAAGCCCGCTCCCACATTTCGTTTCGGCGATGCCCACCCCAGCTCCCCCGCAGTTTTTACTGTCACTCCCGCCCGCGCTCGACTATTGTGGCAACTGTCCCCGTACACTTCTAAACTGTGCCGGTATGTATGTTTCACACAAAAATAAAATGCCCGTGAAATCGAGTGCTGCGTCATGACCAATCTGTTGCTTTACCAACGTATTGCCCAGCAACTGGCTGAAGACATCCGGCGCGGTGTCTACCAACCGGGGGAGCGCGTGCCGTCGGTGCGCAAGATGAGTTCCCAGCTCAATGTGAGCCATGCCACGGTGCTGCAGGCCTACGCCAACCTGGAAGACCAGGGGCTGATCCGGGCGCGGCCGCAGTCGGGCTATTACGTGCACCAGACGCCAGCACTCACGGCGCCTACGCCTGATATCGCACGGGTCGAGCGCCCAGGGTTGGTCACCCGTAGCAGTATCATCCAGCAGGTGCTGGTCGAGTCGCGCCGCGAAGGGGTGTTTCCCTTGGGCGCGGCGGTGCCGAGTGTCGACTACCTGCCGGTGCGGGCACTGCATCAGCAGTTGGCCAAGGTCACGCGTTTCCAGAGCCCACGGGCCTTCAGCTACATGTTCAGCCCTGGCTTTGAACCATTGCGGCGCCAGGTGGCGATCCGTATGCGCGATGCGGGCGTGGTGGTGGACCCTTCCGAAGTGGTGATCACCCACGGCTGTGTCGATGCATTGCAAATGTCGTTGCGCGTGCTGACGCGCCCTGGCGACCTGATCGCGGCTGAATCACCCACCTATTACGGCCTGCTGCAATTGGCTGATCTGCTGGGCCTCAAGGTGATCGAGATCCCCAGCGACCCCGCCACAGGCATGAGCCTGGAAGCCCTGCAACTGGCCGCCAACCAATGGTCGATCAAGGCGCTGGTGTTGACCACGCGCCTGAGTAATCCGCTGGGCGGCACCATGCCGGAGGAGCGGCAGAAACAGTTGCTGCGCCTGGCCTCGGACTTCGATATCCAGATCGTCGAAGATGACATTTACGGCGAGTTGATGTTCGAACTCGGCCGCACCAAAGCCCTCAAGGCCTACGACCGCCTCGACCGGGTAATCTATTGCTCAAGCTTTTCCAAGACCTTGTCGCCGGGCGTGCGCATTGGTTGGATGATTGCCGGCAAGTACCAGCAGGAAATCCAGCGCCTGCAGATGTTCAGCACGCATTCTGCTTGCAGCGTCACGCAGATGGGCGTCGCGGCCTATCTGGAAAACGGTGGCTACGACCGTCATTTGCGCTACATCCGCCAGGAATACCGCAAGAACCTCAGTGCCTTCCAATTGGCGGTGCAGCAGTATTTCCCCGAAGGCACCCAGATGACCCGCCCGACCGGCGGCTTTATCTTGTGGGTCAGTTTGCCGGGGCGGGTCAATACTCAGGAACTGCATGTGCGTGCCCTGCAACAAGGCATCAGCATTGCGCCAGGGCTGATTTTCAGTAATACCGAACAGTTCAACCACTGTATTCGCCTCAATTGCGGCACGCCGTGGAACCGTGAGGCGGAGAGGGCGTTGATGACCCTGGGAATGCTTGCCAGCCAGCTGTGCCAGGAGGCCGCAGCGGGTTTTTGAGGCGAGCAAAAGGGCACAAGACTGATCTGTGCCCTTGTCATGCCGCGCACAACAAGCGAGCATATGGCCTTCTGCCGTTAATGCTGTTGGCGATATGACTTCTATTTTTCGCGTTACGTTGATGCTTGGTCTGCTGAGCCTGTGCAATGCCGGCAGCGTGCTGGCTGCAGCGCCGGTGGCTGAAGGCAAGCCTGCTGTCGGTGCCGAGCAAAAGACCTCAGCCAAGCAGCCAGCGCCTGCGAAAAAAGCCCCCGCCGCACAAAAGAAAGCCGCCTCGACCAAAAAGCGTGCACCCGTGGCGAGCAAGTCCAAGTCGGCCCATGAAGTCGCCCAGACCAAACTGCCACCGGCACAGTTGGACCTGTCCCTGCCTTCGGACATGGTCAGGCACTTGCAACCCATCGGTACCATGCCCAAGCCCAAGAGTGTGCCCTTGCTGCCGCCAATGTTTGGCGAAAAGCCCACCGACAACAGCGCGTTTCAGATCAACGGCCGCTTGCTCAGCAATGAGATGAAGCTGCAACTGCGTAACGAAGAGCGCCGTGATGTTGAAGGCGCTGCGCTGGATTTCGAATTCAAGCAATAAACTTTCGCACCACAGGTGACCCAGGTCGCCGACCATCTGTCGCAGACTGGTCGGTCACTTTTGTTTTGTGCGAAAAACGCCTGTTGGGCCATTTTAAAACGTCTGTTTAAGGGCGTACTCTAGCCCGGCCATCCCTATTGAGTCGTCGAGGACCTGCTGGTCATGAAATGCCGTGAAGGCTGTGGCGCATGCTGCATTGCCCCCTCCATCAGTTCACCGTTGCCGGGAATGCCCAATGGCAAGCCCGCTGGCGTTCGCTGCGTGCACTTGTCGGTGGAACAACTGTGCCAGTTGTTCGGTCAACCGCAGCGGCCAGCCGTATGCAGTGATTTCAAGGCCGATATTGAGGTGTGCGGCAATGACCAGGCCGATGCCATTCGCCTGATCGGTTGGTGGGAACAGATGACGGCGGCTTGATGGGCTTTACTATCGGAACTTCAACAATAAGGAATACAACGATGGGTTCGCTGAAACGAGTGGCTGTACTGTGCGGTTTTACGCTGTTGTTGGCGGCTACTGCCCAGGCTGAGGATTGGCAAGTCGCCAAGGACGAAGACGGTATCAAAGTCTCCCTGAGCGAGATTGCTGGTTCCAAGTACAAGGCGTATCGCGGTGTGACGGTGATCAAGGCGCCTTTGGCCAAGGTCCAGGCGCTGCAGGAAGATGTGGCCGGTGCTTGCGCATGGATCCATGAATGCAAATCCCAGCAACTCGTCGATAAGAAAGGTGACGAGGCCTGGACCTACACCCAGTTCAAGGCCCCGTTCCCCGTGACGGACCGCGACTCGTACATCCACGTCACCACCACCAAAGCCGCTGACGGCACGGTCACGCGCAAACTGGAAGGTGTGCCGACCTACAAGCCAGAAGCAAAAGGCTACGTGCGGGTTGCCCAGGTGGACGGTTTCTGGAAACTGGTGCCAAAGGGCGATAACCAGACCGAAGTCACCTACCAGGTACACACCGAGCCAGGCGGCAGCGTACCTTCGTGGCTGGCCAACAAGTTCGTGGTGGAAGCGCCGTTCAATACCTTGAAAGCCTTGAAAGAACACGCTGAAAAATAAGTGCAGTTGATCCGGTGCCTCCGGGCTTGAGCGGAACGTTTTGCGCGCCGCCAAGGTCCAGATACTTGTAAGCCCACCTATGGGTTTTATCGAGGAGGCACCGATGCAAACGTGGCAAATTACCTTCGTTGATGATCACGGTGAAAAGTCCGTGCAGCAGTTCACCTGCGAACAAAAGCCCAGCCTCGAAGACGCTGCGCATATGATTCGTGCGAAGCTGGTGCCGATTGCTGCCGAACTCGATCTCAATGACCTGGAAGGCCGTAAACCCGAGCCGACGGTCAAGATTCTCAAAGACCAGAACAGTATCCAGATTCTCGATATTTCTCCCTCCGTCTAAACATTTTTCACACGCCACACGAGCACCTCTGGTGGAGGTGATAGCTTCGCGCTACTCTGCAATCGAGATCAGCGAATGAATCGCTAAGGTCTGGTCTTGTCAGCTACATGCTTGTTTTCCTGCGGCGTTGTTATGCCGTGGTGCCCGCGCCAGCAGGGCGCGGGGCTTCAGGAAGCACGGAAAGTCTATCCATCGGTTTGAGGAGGACGTTTCATGAGCACAGCCTATCAAGAAGACATCAGCACCAACGTACTGCGCCGCATGAAAGAAGGCGGCTTTGACTTCTCGCGTTTTCACCCCATCGAGTTCTACGCCATTTTCCCGGATGAGGAACGGGCGCGCAGGGCGGCGGGTCGATTTCGTGGGGAGTCCCTCAATGCCCAGGTCAGCGCGCGCGACGATGGCGCCTGGTACCTGGAACTGAGCAAAATCATGTTCGCAACCTACGACGGCATAGGAGATTTCGAGCAAGACTTTGAAGCAGTGGTCGAGCCCCTGGGAGGGATCATCGAAGGATGGGGCGTCAAGCAGGAGGTGCGTGGGTTACCCATGTAGTTGGTATTTATGAGCACCACAGCGTATCGGCTGACCTTTGGGTCGGCCGATTTTGTTTGGACGGCGTTTTACGTGCAAAAAAAAGCCACCCGGATAGGGTGGCGGAAAGGGAAGCTCAAGGGAGTAGATCAGTACACGAAGTAACACGATATCGCTTGCACAAAAGGTTTCGCTGTAGGACATCTCCTGTTCAGCCAATGGAGGTGATTATCCGCAGCGCCAGCCGGGCAGTGAAATCAACTCTGGCTATGCTGTTGATAGTCAAAGACCGCATTGCAATGAGGCGCGCGACGTGACCCAAGCCATTGTGCGCACCAGGACGGTGCGAGGAATGCGCTTGGATTATTCAACTGGTTGATTATTAAGTGTTTATGCCGCTGGCACGGGCCTTGCGAAGGTTCTTGCGTCCGGGTGACAAGGAGTACGGCATGATCCGCACTTATTACGATGAAATGTACGATGGGGCAGGGCAGGTTCGCCCCCATTATCGCGAGTTCGCCCGTTGGCTGGCCGACACCCCTGCCGAACTGCTGGCCCAGCGCCGGCGTGAAGCCGATTTGCTGTTCCACCGCGCCGGTATCACCTTCACCCTCTACGGGGACGAACAAGGCACCGAGCGCCTGATCCCCTTCGACACCATCCCCCGCAGCATTCCAGCGAGTGAATGGCGGATTGTCGAGCGCGGCTGCATCCAGCGGGTCAAGGCGCTGAACCTGTTCCTCGCCGACCTGTACCACGATCAACGCATCATCAAGGCCGGCATCATCCCCGCCGAACAGGTACTGGCCAACGAGCAATACCAGTTGGCAATGCAGGGCCTGGATTTGCACCGCGATATCTATTCGCACATCTCCGGGGTCGACCTCGTACGCGATGGCGACGGCACGTACTACGTGCTCGAGGACAACCTGCGCACGCCCAGCGGTGTCAGCTACATGCTTGAAGACCGCAAAATGATGATGCGTCTGTTCCCCGAGCTGTTCGCGGCCCAGCGCATCGCGCCCATCGACCATTACCCCAACCTGCTGCTCGACACCCTCAAAAGCGCCAGCCCCCTGGATAACCCCAGTGTGGTGGTACTGACGCCCGGGCGTTTCAATAGCGCGTTCTTCGAACATGCCTTCCTGGCTCGGGAAATGGGTGTGGAATTGGTAGAAGGTGCGGATTTGTTCGTGCGCGATGACCGTGTGTTCATGCGCACCACCGACGGGCCCAAGGCTGTCGATGTGATCTACCGTCGCCTTGATGATGCGTTCCTTGACCCGCTGGCCTTCAACCCGGACTCCATGCTCGGTGTGCCCGGCCTGCTCGCCGCCTACCGTTGCGGCAATGTGGTGCTGGCCAACGCCATTGGCACCGGGGTTGCGGACGACAAATCTGTGTATCCGTTCGTCACCGAGATGATTCGCTTCTACCTCGACGAAGAGCCGATCCTGCAGAACGTTCCGACCTTCCAATGCCGTAAGCCTGACGAATTGTCCCACGTACTGGCCAACCTGCCCGAGCTGGTGGTCAAGGAAACCCAGGGTTCCGGTGGTTACGGCATGTTGGTTGGACCGGCGTCTACCACGGCAGAAATCGAAGCGTTCCGGGCACGTATCAAGGCCAAGCCACACGCTTATATCGCGCAGCCGACCCTGTGCTTGTCTACCTGCCCGACTTTTGTCGAGAACGGCATCGCCCCGCGCCACATAGACCTGCGCCCTTTCGTGTTGTCCGGCAAGGAGACCCGCGTGGTACCGGGTGGCCTGACCCGCGTGGCGCTGCGCGAAGGCTCGCTGGTGGTCAACTCGTCCCAGGGCGGCGGAACCAAGGACACCTGGGTGGTCGAGGGCTGATGCCATGTTGAGTAGAACTGCCTCGGATTTGTACTGGATGTCGCGCTACCTGGAGCGCGCCGAAAACCTCGCGCGCATGCTCGATGTCAGCTATTCGCTGTCGCTGATGCCCCAGGACGGGCGCGGCGATGGCCTGCACGAGTTGGCCATGCCGCTGTTGATCACCGGCACCCTGGAGGATTACCACGAGCGCCATGGCCCCTTGCACGCTGAACGCTTGCTGCACTTTTTTGCCCTGGACGCGGCCAACCCGGCGAGCATCTACAGCTGTCTGGGTGCGGCGCGGGCCAGCGCTCACGCTGTACGTGGGCGAATCACCGCCGACATGTGGGAAAACATCAATGCCACTTGGCTGGACATACGCGATATCGCCCAGCAGGGCCTGAGCCATTACGGCATGAGCCGGTTTTGTGAGTGGGTCAAGGAGCGCTCCCATCTGTTTCGGGGCGCCACTTACGGCACTATCATGCGCAACGATGCCTTCCGCTTTATTCGCCTGGGCACCTTTATCGAGCGCGCCGATAACACCCTGCGCTTGCTCGATGCCCGCTACGAAATGGCCGGCGAACACGCGGCGGTCGTCAGCGATGGCACGGCTCACGCGTATTACCAATGGAGTGCGTTGCTGCGCGCACTGTCGTCATTCGAGGCGTACACCGAGATTTATCGCGATGCCCCGGGGGCTCGGCAGGTCGCTGAGCTGCTGCTGTTACGCGCGGATGTGCCGCGTTCGCTGCGCGCTTGCAGCGAAGAGATCGACCAGATCCTCGCCAGCCTGCCCGGCATCAACGGCCGCCCGGCCCAGCGCCTGGCCGCCGAGATGGATGCGCGCCTGCGCTTTACCGCCATCGACGAAATCCTCGAGGAAGGCCTGCATGCCTGGCTGACCGACTTTATCCCCTTGGTCCGCCAGTTGGGCGACGCCATCTACAGTTCCTACCTGGAGGCGGCATGAGACTCTCCATCAGCCACGACACTACCTACCACTACGAAGACCAGGTGCGCGCCAGCATCCAGTACCTGCGCCTGACGCCCCATGACAGCGAGCGCCAACACGTGCTGAGCTGGCAACTCGACCTGCCGCGCCCGGTGCGGGCACAGGTGGACCCCTTCGGCAATATCTTGCATGTGCTCACGCTGGACGAACCCCACGACGCCATCATCATCGGCGCCCGGGGCGTGGTGGAGATCGATGAATTGCGCGAGGCCGAACACGAAAGTCAGTCTGCCTTTCCGTTCCTGCGCTCCACGCGCCTCACCGAGCCCGACGACGCTCTGCGCGGGTTTGCCGGGCAACACTGCCATCAGCGTCGCGACCGCACGGCGCTTATCGACTTGATGCACGCGCTTAACCACACCATGGTCTACACCCCCGGTGCGACCGACGTCGATACCTGCGCCGCCCAGGCCTTTGCAGGTGCAGCAGGGGTGTGCCAGGACCACACCCATGCGTTCCTGGCCTGCGCACGCAGCCTGGGGATCCCTGCGCGGTATGTGTCGGGGTATCTGTATACCGAAGACAGCACGCACCTGGCCAGCCATGCCTGGGCCGAAGCCTGGCTGGATGACGCCTGGTACAGCTTTGACGTGACCAACCAACTGGCGCGGCCGGAGCGGCACTTGAAGCTGGCCGTGGGCCTGGACTACCTCGACGCCTGCCCGGTCCGGGGCATGCGCCGTGGCGGTGGGCATGAGCAGATGCATGCCAAGGTATTCGTGGCGCCGCAGCAATGACCGATAACGGTAGGGGCGAGCTTTGATCGTTCCCACGCTCTGCGTGGGAATGCAGCCGAGGACGCTCCGCGTCCCAAAGCGTGACGCAGAGCATCACAAGAGGCGTTCCCACGCGGAGCGTGGGAACGATCGATGCTCTCAGGGTTTTCGCGAGCAAGCTCGCTCCTACAACTTGCGGCCCGCCATATGCCGCAAATACCCCACCAGCAAATCCAACTCATTGTCTGGCAATACACTCGCTGTAAACGCCGGCATCTTCGCCTGTGGCCACTGCCTCAGGCTTTGCGGGTCGCGGATGTAACGCTTGAGGAAATCCCCGCTGAAATACTCGGTGGGGTTGTAGGGCACATTCAGGTCCGGCCCCATCTGGGCATCACCGCCGCCATTGAGGCGATGGCACGCCAGGCAGTTCTTCTGGAACAACGCAAAGCCCTGGTTGATCGGGGCGTTCGCCGCCAGCTTCGGGTCGGGCAATAACGCCGGGAAACGCTCGCCAACCGTCTGCAACTGCTTGAATTTCGATACCTGGAACGGCCACTGTTCGGGGCTGATATGCCCGGCTTGAGGGTTGGTCCAGACCAGATAGAACGGCCCGGCGCTGGGCTTGCCCTGTGCCAGCGGTGGCCATGGATGGGCCGGGTCTTCCACGGCCAGCCAGGCGCGGGCGCCGTTTTTTTCCAGTAACGGCGCGGCGGCAAGTTCGGCGGCAAAACCATCAAGGGCAACGGCTTGCAGGTGGTTCGCAGATTTAAGGCCCGGTAAGAGCACCGCCAGGGGCACCGCACGATAGGTCATAGTGCGCTTGTAGGACACATCATCGACGATCTGCACCGTCTGAGCGTCGGGGTGCTTGAGCAACTCGGCGGTCTGCCAGGTCTTTTGGCTGTGGTCCAACTCGATGGTCAACTGTGCCGCCGCCGCGGGCAGGCTCAGCAGCAGGGCAAAAAGGGCGAGGATCGGTTTCAAGGCACAGGCCCGTTGCGAGAGAGTGAGGGCGCACACGATAACGGAAAACGGCAGGTAAAAAGACAGCCCCTGCAAAACAGGAGCGCTAAGCGCAATGTCCTGGCAGGTGCTGCCAAAAACTGCAGGCCTGGTGCGGTGTGTGCACGCAAGCGGGGAGTGTCACCCAATAACCTTGGTTAAATTGGGCAAGATCAGAATCAAGGTGGTGGCGAACAGAATAAGTCCCGCCTGACGTACTTTCGATTGTTTGAACATGGCTGACTGCCTTTTCTTTTGTTGTTATTCCTGAGCGTCAAATGCGTGCTGGTTTATTTCAGTATCGCGAGGTGACGTTGCACTTTTCTTACAACTGTTCCAGCAAAACCCGGCAACAGCGTCTTACAGATTCAACCTTAGAGCGCCCGTTCTTTCTGGCTTAGACTCATTTCATATCAGCTAAGAAGTATTTGCGCTAAAAACGGCATGAGGCTTATTGCCATCTTGGCGCCAGCCCTAGGGCTAGACAGCTAAAACGATTAATCAGGCATTTCCCGTAGGAACCTACCGTTCGTCCGAGCGAGGGGGTCAAAAGCAATGAGCGCATCCGTCATTGAAACCGTGTCAATCGGGCCTAAGGTAGGAGCACACACCCACAGCGGTTCGAGGATGTCATGACCCAAGCTTTGATTTTTGATGCGATACGCACGCCCCGGGGTAAGGGCAAGGCCGACGGTGCCCTGCACAGCGTCAAGCCGGTAAACCTGGTGGCTGGCTTGCTCACGGCGCTGGCGCAGCGCAGCGACCTCGACACTCGCCAAGTGGATGACATCGTCCTGGGCTGCGTCACGCCCGTTGGCGACCAGGGCGCCGATATCGCCAAGACCGCCGCGCTGGTGGCCGACTGGGATGTCAGTGTGGCCGGTGTGCAGGTCAATCGCTTCTGCGCGTCGGGCCTGGAAGCGGTGAACCTGGGGGCGATGAAGGTGCGTTCCGGCTTCGAAGACCTGGTGGTTGTTGGCGGCGTCGAGTCCATGTCCCGCGTGCCCATGGGCAGCGATGGCGGCGCCTGGGTACTCGACCCGCAAACCAATATGCACAGCCACTTCACGCCCCAAGGCATTGGCGCCGACCTGATTGCCACCCTGGAAGGCTTCACGCGCCAGGATGTCGACGCCTTTGCCCTACAGTCCCAGCAGAAAGCAGCCAGGGCGCGGGCAGACGGTTCCTTCAATAAGTCGCTAATCGCGGTGCACGACCAGAACGGCATCGTGCTGCTGGACCATGACGAATTTATCCGCGGCGACTCAACCCTCGAGGGCTTGGGCAAGCTCAAGCCGAGCTTCGAAATGATGGGCCAGATGGGCTTCGACGCCACCGCGTTGCGGGTCTATAGCCACGTGGAGCGCATCCACCATGTGCACACGCCGGGCAACAGTTCCGGCATTGTGGATGGCGCCGCGTTGATGCTGATCGGTTCCGAGGCCAAAGGCCGCGAGCTGGGCCTGCAACCGCGGGCGCGTATTGTCGCCACGGCGGTGACCAGTACCGACCCGACGATCATGCTCACCGGCCCCGCGCCGGCCACTCGCAAGGCGCTGGCCAAGGCCGGCCTGCGGGTCGAGGACATCGACCTGTTCGAAGTCAACGAAGCCTTCGCTTCGGTCGTGCTCAAGTTCATCAAGGACATGGGTATCGACGCCGCACGGGTCAATGTCAACGGCGGCTCCATCGCCATGGGCCACCCCTTGGGCGCCACCGGCTGCGCGATTCTCGGCACCTTGCTCGACGAGCTGGAGGCGCGCCAGCAACGCTACGGCCTGGCCACTTTATGCGTCGGCGGTGGCATGGGTATCGCCACCATCATCGAACGTCTCTGAGCCTAAGGAATTTGTCATGACCGATGCCATTCGTTACGAAAAAGGCCAGGACCAGATCGTGGTGCTGACCCTCGACATGCCCGGCCAGAGCGCCAACACCATGAACGCCGCCTACCGTGAAGCCATGGCGGCCACCCTCACGCGCCTGGAAGCTGAAAAGGACGAGATCGCCGGGGTGGTGATCACCTCGGCCAAGAAGACCTTTTTTGCCGGGGGCGACCTCAATGAGCTGATCAAGGTCGATAAAGCCCACGCCAAGGCGTTCTACGACAGTGTCTTGGTATTGAAAGCGCAATTACGCCGCCTGGAAACCCTCGGCAAACCGGTGGTGGCCGCGATCAATGGCGCGGCCCTGGGCGGCGGTTGGGAAATTTGCCTGGCCTGCCATCACCGGGTCGCGCTGGACGACAAGTCCGTGCAACTGGGCTTGCCGGAAGTCACCCTTGGCCTGTTGCCAGGGGGCGGCGGCGTGGTGCGCATGGTGCGCATGCTCGGCCTGGAAAAAGCCTTGCCGTATTTGCTCGAAGGCAAAAAGGTGCGGCCCGCCCAGGCCCTGCAAGCGGGCCTGATTGATGAGCTGGCGGCAGATCGCGAGGCATTGTTGGCTCAGTCCCGTGCCTGGGTTCTGGCTAATCCCGACGTTAGGCAACCCTGGGACAACAAGGGCTACGCGATTCCCGGCGGCACGCCGTCCCACCCTAAAGTCGCGCAAATGCTCGCCATTGCCCCATCGATTTTGCGTAGCAAGACCCAAGGCTGCTTCCCTGCGCCGGAGAAAATCCTCTGTGCGGCGGTCGAGGGCGCCCAGGTGGACCTCGACACCGCGCACCTGATCGAAACCCGCTACTTCACCGAACTGGTGACCGGGCAAGTGGCAAAAAACATGATCGGCACCTTCTGGTTCCAGCTCAACCAAATCAACGCCGGCAGCTCGCGCCCGCAGGGCTTTGCGCCTTATGTAACGCGCAAAGTCGGTGTGCTCGGCGCCGGGATGATGGGCGCGGGCATCGCCTATGTCAGTGCCTGTGCGGGTATCGAGGTGGTGCTCAAAGACATCACCCTGGCCGCCGCTGAAAAAGGCAAAGCCCATTCGGCCGCATTGCTGGACAAGAAAGTCAGCCGTGGGCAATTGACCGCCGAACAGCGCGAAACCACCCTGGCGCGCATTCATCCTACTCAGGATGACGCCGGCCTGGCCGGCTGCGACCTGATCATCGAGGCCGTATTCGAAGACCGCGCACTCAAGGCCAAGGTCTCGGCCGCGGCGCAAAGTGTGGTGGGGGCCGACGCGGTGATCGCCTCCAACACCTCCACCTTGCCCATCAGCGGCTTGGCCACGGCGGTGCCCGATCAAGCCAAGTTCATCGGCCTGCACTTCTTCAGCCCCGTGGACAAGATGGCCCTGGTGGAAATCATCAAGGGGGCGCGCACCAGCGACGAAACCCTGGCCCGAGGGTTTGACTTCGTACTGCAAATCAAGAAAACCCCGATTGTGGTCAACGACAGTCGCGGCTTTTTCACCTCGCGGGTATTCGGCACCTTTACCAACGAAGGCATCGCCATGCTCGGCGAAGGCGTGGCCGCGCCGATGATCGAGACCGAAGCGCGCAAGGCCGGCATGCCGGTGGGGCCGTTGGCGGTGTCCGATGAAGTGTCCCTCAGCCTGATGAGCCATATCCGACAGCAAACGGCCAAGGACCTGCAGGCCGAAGGCAAGGCCATGCCGAACCATCCGGCGACGGCGGTGATTGATCTGTTGGTGAACGAATACAAGCGCACGGGCAAGGCGGCCGGCGGTGGTTTTTACGACTATCCCGCTGGAGGCCAGAAGCACCTGTGGCCTGAGCTGAAAACCCGGTTTGAACAGCCCGACGAGCAAATCTCACCTCAGGACGTGCGCGACCGCTTGTTGTTTATCCAAGCCATCGAAACCGTGCGCTGTGTGGAGGAGGGCGTGTTGATGTCCACGGCGGATGCCAACGTTGGTTCAATCTTCGGCATCGGCTTTGCCGCGTGGAGTGGCGGCGCGTTGCAGTTTATCAACCAGTACGGGCTGAACGACTTCATCGCCCGCGCCCGCTACCTGGCAGAGCAGTATGGGGAGCGCTTCTCGCCGCCGACGTTGTTGTTGGAAAAAGCCGCAAAAGGCGAGCGGTTTTAGACGTTTCACTGTAGGAGCGAGCTTGCTCGCGAAAAACGCACAGGCAACGCTTTTATCCAGGATACCTGCGTTATCGTTGACGTTCTTCGCGAGCAAGCTCGCTCCTCCAGTGAGTGTGGGCGCCCATTGAGGGCTTGCTTTGAAGGTGTATTTCAAGGCAGGCTCTGGGGTGTGCAATATTCCCATCGCCGTGTCAGGTATTTTTTATGTCGCTACGCGTCTGCATCCTGGAAACCGATATTCTGCGCCCCGCTTTGATCGATGAGTACCAAGGCTATGGGCAGATGTTCAAGCGCCTGTTCGCCAAGCAACCGATTGCCGCCGAGTTTGTGGTCTACAACGTGGTGCAGGGCGAGTACCCACCGGATGACGAAGTGTTTGACGCGTACCTGATCACCGGCAGCAAGGCTGATTCGTTCGGTACCGACCCCTGGATCCAGACGCTCAAGACCTACCTGCTCACGCGTTATGAGCGCGGCGACAAGCTGCTGGGCGTGTGCTTCGGCCATCAGTTGCTCGCGCTGCTCTTGGGCGGCAAGGCCGAACGTGCCAGCCAGGGCTGGGGCATGGGCACCCACGCTTACAAGCTGGATGCCAAGACGCCATGGATGAGCCCCGAGGTGCCGGAGCTGACGCTATTGATCAGCCACCAGGACCAAGTCACCACCTTGCCAGAAAATGCCACCGTGATCGCCTCGAGCGAATTCTGCCCGTTTGCCGCGTATCACATTGGCGACCAAGTGCTGTGCTTCCAGGGCCATCCGGAGTTTGTTCACGACTATTCCCGTGAGTTGCTGGAAATACTTCAGACAACCCTGGGTGAAAAGGTCTACAGCAACGGCGTGGCCAGCCTGGAGCGCGACCACCACGGCGTGACCGTGGCGGAGTGGATGATGCGCTTTGTCGCGCACCAGCCTGAAGCCAAGGCTTAAAGCCATCCCGAACGCTTGAAACTTGCCCATAAACCGGTACAGCCCAAGGTAATAAAACCGAGCACCGCAAAATAGCCGTAGTGCCATTGCAGCTCGGGCATGTTCTGGAAGTTCATCCCGTAAATCCCCGCCACCGCCGTGGGGAACGCCAGGATCGCCGCCCACGCGGCGAACTTGCGCTGCACCACACTCTGGCGCGAAGCCTCCAGCAGCACACCGATCTCGATGGTCTGGCTGGCGATGTCGCGCAGGGTGGTGAGGTCTTCCATTTGCCGCGTCACGTGGATTTGCACATCCCGGAAATACGGGCGCATGTTCTTGTCGATAAACGGGAAGCTCAGCTTCTGCAACTCCTGGCTGATCTCCACCATCGGCGCCACGTGCCGCTTGAGCCGTAACACATCGCGGCGCAGGCCGTGGAGGTGCTGGATATCGCGCTCGTTGAGCGAACTGCACAGCACGTTACGCTCCAACTCATCAATCTCGGCGTGGATCGCCTCGCTCACCGGCTGGTAGTTTTCAGTGACAAAATCCAGCAACGCATAGAGTACGAAATCTTCCCCATGCTCCAGCAACAACGGGCGCGCCTCACAGCGTTGGCGCACAAAGCCGTAGGACGCCGAGTGACCGTTGCGTGCGGTTATGATGTAGCCGTTGCCGGCAAAAATATGGGTTTCGATAAACTCCAGCTTGCCGTTCTCGCGCACCGGTGAGTAGGTGACGATAAACAGCGCGTCGCCGAAGGTTTCCAGCTTCGGGCGGCTGTGTTTTTCCATGGCGTCTTCAATCGCCAGCTCGTGCAGGTTGAACTGGCGTTGCAGGTTGTTCAATTCCTGGGCGCTGGGTTCTTCCAGGCCGATCCACACAAAGTGCCCAGGTTTGGCGGCCCAGGCCGCGCCTTCATCGAGAGTGATATCCGAGACTTTCTTACCGGCGCTATAGACGGCAGCCGCAACAACTCTACCCATGGTGCTGATCACTTCTTATCAAGAGGACAGATGTTGGGCAGCTTAGCCTGAATGGCGTTCCGTTGTTGCTGGCTGATATCACTGATCGTTCCCACGCTCTGCGTGGGAATGCCGCCCTTGACGCTCCGCGTCACTCTAAGCGTGCGCCTACGCGCATTGCAGTTCGCGGTCCATCTGTGCAATGCACTCATTCATCTGCGTCTGACACGTCAGCAGCAACTGAGGGATGTCATCCACCGTCAAGCCACAGGTAGGAATCGGCGGCAACGAGCGTATCAGCACACTGCCACTGTCCCAACGATTGAGCTTCATCTGCGTCACGTAATTGCTGACGCACACCTGCACGATAGGTACACCGGCCGCAATCGCCATATGAAACGCGCCTTTCTTGAACGGCAACAACCCTTTGCCCAGGTTGCGCGTACCTTCCGGGAACACCCAGATCGACGTGTCTTCATGCTGCAAGGTATGCGTGGTGGTCAGCATCGCCCGCCGCGCCTTGTGTGCATTGCCACGATCAATCAGCACATTGCCCGCCAGCCAGAACAGCTGGCCGAACAGCGGTACCCATTTCAGGCTTTTCTTGGCGATGCAGACCGTGCGATGCGGCACTACATTGCCGAACACAAACAAATCGTAATTGGACTGATGGTTGGCGATCACCACGCAGGTACCGGGCTTGTCGCGCAGCGAGTCGACGTCGGTCTTCACGTTCAAGCCCAGGATCCGCATGGCCGGCAACGCATAGAGGCGAGCGCAGAGACGGCTGTTGTCCGGGTTGAACGGCCGGCACACACCGACCAGCACACCCAGCACGCCAGCGATCATAAAATGCAGGCTCATCAACAACATACGCAACAGAAAAAGCATCGACACGGCCCATCGGGATAAAAGGTGGCGCAGTGTACGGATGTGCACTGTATTCGGCAATTGCCCCTACAGACGTAGGAGATAGCCGATGTTTAAGCGCATGTTTCCACATGGGCCGATAACGGCTAGCTAGAGCGGCTACAGACGTTTCACACTTACTAGGTAAGAAAAAGCCCGACTCAAGGTCGGGCTCAGGCACAGCAGGGGTAGGGCTTAGCTCAGGCTATGGCCCTGATCCTGGATGATTGCATCGTCCAGGGCTTCGAGCAGTGCACGGCGCACTTTCAACTTGGTGTGCTTGTGCGCGTTCATATTGATCTTCTTCAGCTGCCGCGCCGCTTCCAGTGCGGCGGCGTGCAGTTCTTCGGGTGCCACCACCTTGTCGAGGAAACCGGCGTGCAGGGCGCCTTGCGGATCAAACATCTCGGCATTGATCACCGAACGCTGAAACGCCGACTTACGCAGGCGATCCCGCGCCAACTCGATACCGGCATGGTGCATGGTCATGCCAATCGCCACTTCATTCAGACCAATGCTGAACGGGCCTTCGACGCCAATCCGATAATCGGCCGACAACAACAGGAACGCGCCTTTGGCCACCGCATGGCCAGGGCAGGCCACGATCACCGGGAACGGATGCGCCAACATCCGCCGCGCCAGGGTCGAACCCGAGGTCACCAGGCTGATTGCCTCTTTAGGGCCTGCGGTCATCACCTTCAAATCATAACCACCCGACAAAATCCCCGGCGTGCCCGTGATGATCACCACCGCCCGATCCTTCTCGGCCTGATCCAGCGCCGCATTAAACTCACTGACCACCGCCGGAGAAATGGCATTCACCTTGCCGTTGCTCAGGGTCAGGGTCGCGATACCGTCTTCGAAGTGGTAGGCAATCAACTCACTCATGACGCGGTTCCTTGTAGGGTTTGTTATAGAGGTAGATGCGCAGACGTTACTCACCACGCCCGCGCGGGTAAAGCGCCGTGACTGACTACCCAGTCAGGCTTTTCCCGCGTCCCCACGGGTAGACGGCCCGCAGCAGGGCGCAGCAACCGTCCCAGACGCCTGCCGCCGATGCCCGAGAATGGCACAATCACCATCCCTCGCCGGGAGGGGAATGGCATAACCGTCTAAGCGCATGAAAATTCTGAAAAAAACCTTTGCCATCAGAAAGGCTTTCGACTACATTAGCGCGCCTCGACAGACTGAACTGGTTTGACGAGATACGGTGAAGTGTCCGAGTGGCTTAAGGAGCACGCCTGGAAAGTGTGTATACAAGAAATTGTATCGAGAGTTCGAATCTCTCCTTCACCGCCAAATTTGAAACGGCTAAACCCCTGAAAACGTTGAAGTTTTCAGGGGTTTTGTGTTTTCAGAGGGTCAAAAAAGGCCCATATGGGAACATCCATGGGAACACGGGTTGCCGGATTGCCTACGTTCGAACCCCGGTTTACGGGGCTTTGTCACCACCGGGTGTCTGGATGCCCAGGGCGTGCTGCAGCATGCCGATGACGTCCGGGCCGTCCTCGTTGATCCACATGCCGTAGTGCTGTCGGATCATATTGGCGCTGGTGTGGCCCATTTGCTCCGCGATCCAGTCAACCGACGCCACTCCGGTGGTGAGCAACTGGCTGGCGTAGGTGTGTCGGCATTGGCCAGGACCGCGATAACGAACGCCGGCCGCTTTCAAGTGCGCTTTGAAGAACCTGTCCCTCACGACGAAGTCGCTGACGTGCGGCAGGCCGCTCTTGGTGTTCAGGAATACAAAGTGCAGCTTGTGCTTGCGGATGGTCTTGTTGTCCCGTTCTACGACGTCGACCGTGTCCACGGTCTTGAGCTGGTTGATCGCGTCCAGCTTGCGCAGGGCATCCCATGCGGGCTCCAGTAGACGCACCTTGCGCGTAGAGCGCCGGGTTTTCGTCACGCGATAGGCTCCACGCACCTTGGACCGTCGGAAAGTCACCGTCCCTTGTTTCAGGTCGACGTCCTCCCAGGCCAGCGCGATGGTCTCAGACACCCTTGGGCCAGCCCAAATCATGAACTGCACCATCAGCAGCTCCTGGGTGCGGCTGGTGTGCGTATTGAGGATCTGCTTGATTTCCGCCCTGGTGAAGGGGTCCGGCGCTTCTGGGTCCGGCAGGCGCACAAATAACCCCTCGGTTGGGTCGTGTGCGACCTTCTTCCGTGTGCGGTACAGACGGAACACCTGGCGCACATTGCTGATGATGTCGCGGATGGTTTTGTTCTTCAGTCGCTTCGACAGCGGCCCCTGAATCCACTCCTGCAGGTCCAGGTGGTCAATCTGATCGATCTGAACGTCACCCCAGCGCGGCCGCACATGGACCTCAGCCTTGTTCTTGTACCCACGGAAAGAGGTCGCGGCCACGCTGTTGCTCTTGATGGTCAGCCACAGGTCCAGGTAGTGCCCAAAGCTGTTCTCGGCCAGTTTGGTCGACTCGGGAAAATGCCGGCGGTAATCGAAGGTACCGGCCTGGATCTCGTACTCGATCACCGTGACCAGGCGCTTTGCATGCTCGCGGTTGGCCGGTGTGTTGCCGCCGGGCACCAGCTCCCGGCAAAGCTCGCCATTAAAACGAAAATAGACCCGTACCGAATTGCCACGGGCCTCTACGCCATCTGCCATATGCGTCCCCACGCGATGTATCGAAAGATTCTGTCAACAGGAAGAAAAAAGGCCCGTCGCCGGGCCTGATGTATTGCGGTTTAAGTGTTGCCGATCACTGCTGGCGAAGTAACCAGAACAGTCCGGCACTTTTTCTAGGTGCCGGTGTGGCCCCGGCTTGGGCTTCCTCGGCCCGCCGCTTGGCGTTGATGGCCTGGCGCTCTTTACTGCATTTTTGATGGTTGCCGTGGGCGCGGGATCTACCGCACTGGTCACAGACGCCGGTCAGATCGAGATTCCAAGGGAAGGATCTACCATTGTTCATGGTTACACCCCCGGTCGGCTTTTGAAGGCAAGCCAAATGTAGTGGCGACCTTTGGCGGTGACCTTGATCTTGCTGGTCTGCTTGTTCCAGCTGATCAGGCGCAACTCGTCGAGGATCGTTGTCAATGTGTGGCCCTGGTGCCAGCCGGCCAGCGATTTTGTGCAGCCCTGGGCCAGAAGCCCGCGGAAGTCTGTGTGCCCGAAGTTGGTGCCTTGGAAAGCGGCTTGCATTTGCTCATCGCTCACCAGATCGGTGATGACGCGCACGGACGGATCGAGGCGATAGCACTTATGCGTCATCGTGGCTGCCCTCTGCTGGCTGGCCTTGCGTGATCCGTTTGAAATTGATCACCCAAACCCAAGGATTCGCGAAGTAGTCGCCTCCGGTGCTTTCCCAGATGTATCGGAAGTGCTCCTGCACCGTGGCGTTGTAGATGTAACCGGGGATTGAACCGTGACCGCCCCTCGCTCCCTCGGCACTGCATTGCTCATCGGTAATTGAGTGCAGTCGCTCCACACGCACATCGGTAATCTCCAGCAGGATGCGGCTTACCCAGCGCGGCATGTGAATGGATGGACGCGTTTTTCCCGGTGTGATCATCGAACATCCGGTGTGCCTGACGGCCCCATCTGCTGGGTACTGGATTGGCTCACCTTGGCTAAGCTCTCTCGGCGTGACCGCATTAACTTGAGCGTCAGCCTGCCAAGCTTCTCGGACCCACAACCGGTCACCAGGGCGACCATACGGGCAGGCATGCTCGCCGCTGCACCAGAAATGGAAAATTCCAGGGCAGGTTTCAATAGGTGTTTGCGCTGACTGAATCCAGTCGCGTTTCACCTCGCGGCGCGTGACTGTCTTCTGGCCGGAGAGGATCGCTTGCACCATGGGGCCCCTGAATAAAATTGGTCGTTCAATTGCTGTATTCATGGTCAGTCCTCAATCGCCGCAGAAGCAGGCAATAGCCTCGTCGTGGTCGGCAAACATGTCGAATTGGGTATCGGAGTAGTCGAGCATTTGTTGGTAGCTGGGGCGGTCGAAGCGGAAGCGGGCGCCGTCGCCAGTGAATTCACCCGTGGATACAACTTCCCGTTCCTGCCTGGCCCACCAATCTCCTTTGCGCACCGGCTGCCCACAGTCGCTGGCAATGATTGAATAGACCTGCTTGACCCCCTTCAGGAAGCAGCAGTCGCAGTTGCCTTCCAGCGTGCGGCCGTTGATCGTCGGTAGCATTAGGTCAAACGGCTGGCTGGCCCAGAATTCCGTTACGTCCTGTACGCCGACACCTGCGTCCGCCAAGGGCATAGCCATGGTCGCCCACTTGCTTTCGCTGGTGCTTTTCCGGTTTCTGATCTTCGCCACCCGGCGTGGCTCATCGGCCCGTATACCAGTCATCATGTCCACCGGTGCTTCCTCTGTCGAAAGCCCCAGGCTGCGCAGGTATTTGTGGATGATCCTGATCTTAAGGTCGATGGTGCAGAACCTGGTTACCGGGTTGGGCAGGTATTTGCGTTTACGGATCAGCGCTTCGAAAGGTTCGCCCAGGCGGCTAGCGGTGGCGTAATGCACCACCGCAAATCCAGCGTCATCGTCTCGGAACTCCAGCCAGGCAATCGGCACCGCCCAGCGCTCGGCGCATTCCTGCACGAACTCCAAGGTTGCGGGATGTTCCTTCCCTGTGTTGGCGAAAGTGACCACCAGATCGCTCCAGTCTTCATTGTTGTCCAGTACCTGCCGCAGCATGTAGGCACTTGTCCGGCCACCGGAAAAGCTCACAACAGTCGGCCCGGATATTTTGTATGGGGAGATTGTGTGCATTAGGTCTCTCCCTCACATCCGAAACGATTGATGAATGAACGCCGGCTGAGCCTTATGTTCTGCGGGTTTCGCCATGTCGCCCTGGACCTCGCAAACGAACTGATGCCGCTTCCGATTGGGCCCAGTGAGGGCTTCGGTCAGACCTGGCACGGCGGCGGCGCATTGTTCGTTGGCGTAAGGGCCGCTCCAGCTATCAGCCTTCACCACCTGGCAATCTGTGCGGGTCGCATCCGCGCACAGGTAAAGCAGCAGGAAAACAGTCATGACCGTTGCTCCAGCTTCGCCACGCGTGCGGACTCGTATTGGCTTGCCAGTATCTCTACCGCGCCGTCAATCCACCCACAGGATGGTTTCCCAGCCGCCACGTTGGCCAGATGCTCGGCTTCATTGATTTGAAAGCCCAGGTGAAAGTACGCGGTGCCGTCGAGTTCAAGCTTGACTCCGCCGCTCATGAGCAAGTGGCCCGTGTTTACCCCCAACCGCTGCCAATACTCATGGGAGCTGAGCCTTTTTGGGCAATGCTCTGCCCACAAGGCAACCAGGCGTTCATGCTCAGCCCGAACTGCTGCGCGATCTTCCTTCGACATGCCTTTGGTAAGCTTGGCGGTGCTGCGCAGTGAGCGATAGCCATAGTCATCAGGGCTGCACCAGTGCGCATCCAGCTCAGCACCGCCTGTAAGTTTCACACCACCAGCAAAGTGAGAAGTGATGTCTCGCATCGGTGCAACCTTTCCGCCGAACATTGAGCCAAGCACAGCCATTTGGGCGATCAGGATGTCCTTCTGACGGTAAAACTCCCGAACAATGGCGACGGTCGCAGGCTCGCTGGATTTGTAGAAAAAGTCGGCCATGATCACTGCCCTCCCAACTGCGTGCGTGTTGTAGAGGCAATAGATGTGATCTCGGCCCCCACTTCGATCGCAAGAACAGCGGTTCCGTGCTTTGTTGCGCCGCAGGTGCAACGGTAAAGGCCACGGGTGCTGATGCTGCCGAAGTTGCCGTTTAGACGGGTGATGGTGATGTTGTGGACGAAAGTCCAGCTGTGGCGCTTGCCGAGGGTGCAGGGCTTCATGCTTCACCGCCTTGCACGACAGGGGCAGCCAGTTGCAGCAGAGCCTGCATGTATTCAATCGCCTGGATGGCGTCGTCATGGGATTCGCTGAACACTTCGCGGGCCGTTTGCGCTGCACGGTTAACCGAGGCCTGCCAGTCTTCTGGCTGTTCGTCCGCCTCCCAGCCCAGCCTTTGGCGCCGCTCCATCAGGTCTAGTGCCTTGCGCGCCTTAGCGCTCAGCTCCGGGCTGATGCCGCAATCAGCATCAGCCACGTAGTTGACGAACTCCAGTAGGGCATCACCGGCAGCCAGTTCATGGCCGCGACTCCAGGAAATCACCTCCCCCCCGTCGACTTCTTTAGGAACGGTATTTCCTTGGGCCCCACGGATAACGATGGTGTCGTATCGCGGTGTGGTAGCCTCTGGCGTGCTGCTTTTGGGTTGATTCACTTGCATGGTGCATCTCCTTTGGGTGGTAGGTGTCGGGGAGTTGGCGCTCCTCGACACCATCTTTCAGGCTGGTTTGGCCTGGTCTTGCTCAATGATCTTTATGACTTCGTCCCGGTCTTTCGCGTAAGCGAAGGGCAGTTCGCCCCCTGGGCGAGTGATGGGGTATCGCGACTCTGGTAACCGGCACAACGCGACGGTGTAGCCGCTGTCGGTCAACCAGCAGTTCTGCTGGGCTTGCCCGTCCCTGTTGCGTTTCGGCGCCCATTTCATGCCCATGTCCCTATCAGTTCTTCCCAGATGGCATCGCCGTCGGGGAGGTACGTGTGCACCTCTTGCTCTGGCGAGTAGTCCAGTTGCAGCACCGCCAGGCAGTCATCGAACAGTGCGGTGTCGAGGCCGCGCAGGCTGGTGAGCACGAAGGGGTAGTCGTGGCCGTTGTAGAGCCCGAGCAGGAAGCGGCCGATCACTGCGCTCTGGCCTGTATCGCGCTGGGCGACAGGGACCAGACGGTTAAGTGCCTCGATACCGGCTTTACGGATGGCGGGGCGCTTGGCTTCGAACTCTTGCAACTGCTGAAACCAGTTGGGTTGCGGTTGTTGGGCAGGCGTATTCATGCGGGTTCTCCTTTCGAAGGCCTGATCAATAAGGAATGGTGTCGAGGAAAGCGATGTCGTGAACCACCTTGCGGGCTTCAAGCTGGACGTCCTGCGGGATCGCGAGAAGAGAGCAAAGCAGGTTGAGCAGAGCGAGCATTTGCGCGCAGTTGAGTGCGGTGCGCGCGTTCAGGCCTGGCCCGTATTTGTGCATTAGCTGCCCCTGGTAGCCGGGCAAACAAACTTTAATGGTGCTGGAAATCCAGTCTTCTGCCTGAGCCACCTTGATACCGAATGCACTTGCCTCGTCTGCGTTGAGGTCGCCAATAGCCTCGGGCCGGATTCTGGGCGTATGGGCGTCGGCTCCTGAAAGATCGACCACAACCATTCGACTGCGGACCGCCTCACTGCACTCCAACGGTTGGTTTGCAGTGATCACGAGAGCACCCTTGAAGGTCACGCGCTGGGTCCGATCACCTCCCTCCTGGTTGATGACGTCGCCGGAGCTATAGAGCGGCTTCAGTTCATCCCAATCAAAGGGTTGTTCTGGCTCACCGTGGTGTTCGCAAATATCAAAGGGTTGTTCTGGCTCACCGTGGTGTTCGCAAATGACGATCGGCCGTTCTGCGTTGGCGTAGATGCGAGCCCGTGCGGCCTGGGTAGCGTGGGACAGCGAATGTGCATAAGGGGCTTGGCCGTTCAACTTTTGCAGGTACTCCAGCATCAGCGACTTACCGCTGCCGGCGGCGCCGTTGATCTGAAGGAACGGGAAGCTGTTCTGGTCTTCACGAATACGGGCGGCATGCGCAGCCCCCATCCACCAGGCCAAAGCAACTACCCCTCTGGCGCCGAAGTAGGCGACAAAATCATTGAAGCGAATGGCTGATTTGAGTTCGTTTTGCATTGTGCTGCTCCTGTTGTTGCGGTGGTTACACGCCCTGGAATACCCAGCAGCGAATGGTTTTCGGTTTGTCGAAGGCGTCGACCTGGCGCGCCGAGTTGACGGGCTTGTTCGACTCCAGAAACTTGGGTGACTTGCTGGTCTTGAGCAGGCGCTTCAGATCGCTCAGCGGGGGAACCTGCTGCCGCTTGTTGGCGGCCATCTCCACGAATTCGTTGAGGTTCACGGCGATCAGGCCGTCGCGCCGCGCATGGTTGAGCGCGCTTTTCTCGTCCATGCCATTGAGGAATTCGTACAGGTCCCAAAATTCGCGCACGGTCGGGTGGTCGGCGTTGATTGCCTGCTGCCGCTCCAGGGCCATACGGCTGATTTCGGCATGTGCGAGGGCCTTGCGACGCTCGCCGAGCGGCACGACCCCGGCCAGTGCATCCACCAGGCTGCGCAGTTGGGCGTGATTTTTGGCTATACGCACAGTGCGCACGCCAGGCTGGGCCAGCAGCTCCTGCTCGTAGCCGGAGGTGTTTTCCTCCATCAGCCGCATGGTTTCAGCTTCACGTTGCAGCGCCTTGACCAGGAAGCCGCTGATGCTGTCCATCGGCATGCGCTCCAGTTGCTCGGCGTACTGCTTGGTTTCCGGGGTGTGGTGCTCGCGTGTCAGATGCACATGGCAGATACGCTGCAGGATCGGTTCCGAAGCGTTCACCGGGTTGTTCTGAGCGATCAGCAAGGCGGCGCGGAAGGGCGGTTCGTGGGTGTCGTTTCCGTTGTTTTTCACGCCCGTGGAGCGAACGCTGCGGCCGTTGTAGGCGGTTTTTAGTTCGTCCCAGTCGAAGTGCTTAACCGGCTGGCCTTCCTTCTGCTCGCGCTCGGACTCGATCAGCACCACCGGCAAGTTGCTGACCTGCGAGAAGTTACGCGCACGGCTTGCGGCCGTCGCTTTGGACGGGTCGAAGCCTTCGTAATCAGTACGCCCGACCGACTTCCACAGCAGCTCCACCAAGGTGGTTTTGCCCGAGCCAGCTTCACCCACCAGCTCCAGAAACATCAGTGACTTATGGATCTGGCGGATTTGCTCCGCGTGCAATGCGCCCAGCCACCAGGCGAGCACCACCAGGCCCTGTACGCCAAAGCAGCGCCAGTAGATGTCGAACCAACCCTCGTTGTAGGCATTGAGGTCGGTATTGATGTGCAACACAGGCGACTGGCTCTGCGACTTAATGCTCAGCTTGCCGAGGTCAAAGAAGTCTTCCTTGTTGCGCACCTGCACCTTGCCGCCGTGAAAGGCCAGGTCGTTGAAAACATAGGCACCATGGTCGCGGCTGTAGCCGATCCATTCGATGGTGTTGACGGTTTTCAGGCAGTCCAGCTGGGGCGCCAGAATTCGTTTCAGTTGCTGCGCACTGCCCTCAAACATCGCGCCGTTGGAGACGTTCAGGAGACGATTCGCGAACTCAGGTGCTGACGTGAGTTGCTTGGCCGTGAACGTGCTTTTGATGGCCGGCCCCTGCGGGCGCTCGATACGGAAGTAGTACCAGGCTTCATCTGTCAGGTCGTTGCGCATGTAATACAGCGCCTGGAAATTGCAGTTGGCGATGCTGGTCACTGATCCGGATTGGCGCAGTGCCTTGTAGCGCTTTTGGTCGTCGTTGAGCAGTTGGTCCTCATGGCGGTCTGAACTCTCCAGATCGGCCATGGCACGGTCGTACCGCTCAAGGTCCAGCCGAAACCAGTAAAGGCGCTTGCGGAAGGTGAAGTTGAATTCCTTGCGCTCGTCGCGCAGGTAAATGAGGAACCCCTTTTCTTCAGCCGAGTCAGCCAGCAGCAAATCGCCGTGGTGACGGGCTTCGTCCAGATCCTGCTCGATCCGCTCGGCACGCTTGTCGTCGCCCTCGATCGGCTTCCACCGTAGGTGCAGGTCGTTCCAATCAACCTTTTTGCCATTGGGCTGTGGGATCACCGCAGCCTTGCAGGTGAAGCCCAGCTCGCGCGCTTCCTTCGCCCAGCGGCGCATGTTGGCCTTGGCGACGGGCTCGTTATCCAATGCCCACACAAGTACCGGCAAGCGCCTGTCGGCGTCGTGGCGCAGCTTGGCCAGGGCCTTGAGTGAGTCGATGGGGCAGGGAGCGCTGGACATCATCGACACGGCTGGCACTTCGTTGTGCACCAGTGCAATGGAGTCGAAAATTCCCTCTACTATGAACAGCTCGTCGACTTCCAGCAGGTCGACGCTCGGCGGGCACCACCAGACGCCTTTGTAGCCGGACAAACCATCGCCGGTGGGGCGGAAGCGCGCTTTCATCTTGCCTAAGCGATCTGGCCGATCGATCAGCCGTTCCCAGTACCCACCCTTTTCCAGGGCGAAACGTACCGTGGCGCTGCCGATGTTTAGCCGGCCATCCCAGTAGTTTTCCTGGGTGAACCAACCGGCAATCAGCTCAAATTTGAAGCCCCGTGCAAATTCAAGGTATGCGCGTGCCGTGGCCTGGGGGTTGTCTGGCGTCGACGGGGCGGTCTTGCTCCAGTCGTTGAACAAGTCGTCGTAAACGTCCTTCACATGGACGCGGTGGTCGCACTTTTCCGGCCGTCCGCAGATCAGTGTCCAGGGCGAGTCGTAGAAGGTGTAGAGGGTCTTCTGGCCACAGGCAGGGCAAACACCCTTACGCATATATTCGGTGCCGCGCATGTGCTTGAGCTGGTAATCCCGCTCAATGCGTTGGATGACGTCGGCGCGCAGCCTTTCTTTCATTTCCATCGTGGCTTACTTCGCTTCGTCGAGACTGTGTTTAAGGGCGCCCATCAGGCTTTTTCTTGCTGCCAACCCGGGGAAGGCCACCAGCAATGAGCCGTGCCGCAAACCCTCGGGGATCATGCGAAACCGATCGTCATACCAGTGCTCGTTGAGCTGCGCCGAGTACTGCGCGCGCAGGTCCTGTAGCAGGGCCTCTGCCTGGTCGCGGGGCAGTTTTGCGGTGATGGCGATGTCGATTTCCATGGTCCACCTCGGATTGCGGGCAAAGCTCACCCAAACCCATTGGGAATGGGGCAGGGCGGGGGGTTAAAAGGAAGCGTTACTGAGGGTGTGGCTTGTGTACGGCGTTGCGCTGGTCGAGCATTTTTTGCGGCAGAAAGCGAGCCGGAACTGGGAAGCGTTGATCTGCGAGAACGTCCACCAGGTGTACACGGGTGCTGTCAGCCCCGGTGGCCCAGTCGACGCCGATCCAACGACGCTTTTTGATCATTTGCAGTTCAGTCCAAGCGTTGTGAACAAGCTTTGGCGCCATGAACACCGGAACTTCCAACGCAAGTGTCAGGTGGCGAATGCAGCGATCGAACAGCAAATCGGAATCCACCAGGTGTTCAGCCTCGTGGCGTTGCAGGTAAGCGAAAGCAGCTTGTTGCATGCTGCTGCGGTAGTCATGAGTCTGTTGATCGAGGTTCATCACGCGCGCTCCATTTCCAGTTGGTCCAGCAGATCGGGTTGATCGTTTTTCGACTTGAGGTTCTGACGTGCAAGTAGCCGAACCTTTGTGGGAGCCGTGGGCAAAACCGTCAGGGGCCGCTCAATGCCGGACGGGCTGAGCTGATATTCCCAAACCAACGACCCGGAGAAGGTGGCACCGCACAGCAAGTTGGTGCATTCCGAGTACATCGAGCGGAAGCAAGGCGTCTGCCCCTCGGAGGTACGGATGCGCATAGAACTGTTGCAGCAAGGGCAGACGAGTTTGTAAGTACTCACTAGACAGCTCCCTGGCTGTAAAGCTGGATAGTCGCGAACACCTCGGCGTAACGAGCCGACATGTAGGTGACCAGGGCGGCGATGATTGCGTCGGCCTCGCGCTTTTCGATGACTCCGTCATCCAGGGCCGCAGACATGATCTGGTCAACCCTGCCGCGCTTGGCCGAGGCTTTGAGCGAACGGGTGTACAGCTCAACGTTGTCCAGGGTTTCCGGGAGGCTCAGCGGTACGAACATGCCGCCGTACATTGAGGCGATGTAGTCCGGTAGGAAGGTGGTACCGGCAACCTTCTCCAGGCGGTGAATATGCTCGTCGGTCAGCGGGCGACTACCTGCATTTCCGTAGGCCTGGTTGTCGAACTTCTTAATCGGCATGCCGAGGTCTGCCGAGGCGTACGACCGACCGCCAGGGTAGGCACCGATCACGGCCATGACGACGCTTTTTCTGCTGTCTAGAACTGGGCGTTTCATCTTCTGGTATCCCCTTGGAGCCAGAGGCCCTAGTTTGTAATCACGCCGTCTTTGATCCCGAGCAATACCGCCGCCCGGTGTGCTTCGCCACGACGACCTTTCTTGCGGCCGTTAAGCAGGTCACTGACCAAATTTCTGTTCAACTCATATGTACGGCAGAACTCGGCAATGCTGACGCCCTTGCGGTCAAGAGCTGCGCGGGCTTGCTCGGGTGTCAGAGGGGCGGGCATAGTGTTCATGTGTGTTCGTTCGTGTTTGTGTGAGGGCATTTTTGAACAGAAAAATATACAAGTCAATAAGGATTGCTCATAAAAATGTACATTTCTGATGGGGTGGGCGATCGCCTAAAAGAAGAGCGCGACCGTTTGGGCCTTAGTCAGACTGATTTCGGGGCGTTCGGAGGTGTCAGCCGAGGGACACAGAAGGCTTACGAACAGGGCGCTAATTCGCCCGATTTGCGATACCTGGCGGCTCTTGAGAGAGCGGGTGTGGACATTCAGTACGTGCTGACAGGCGCGAAGACCTTGCTGTCGAAAGATGGGATTGACAGTGCTGAGTCTCGAATTCTAGAAAACTACCGATCCCTATCGGAGGGCGATAAAGCATCCGTCCAGAGGCTGACGAGCGCTTTAGCAATCTCTACTACTACTTAAACTTTTGTCTCGTTCTAGGTCTGCGGCGGCCAATCGGCCTTAGTTCCTGTGGACTGCACTGACTTATTTCTCTGCCCAAAGTGTTCGTTGCCTTTTTTGCATGGCGGGGGTGGTGGCACACCAAAACATGCTGAGAATCGCTCGTTCGCCGGGTGTTTTCGACGGCACTACCGATAGTGCCGGGCGCCCGTTACGTGTTGTAAAGGGAGTAGAACATGTTGGTGAACAGCGATGCAGAGACCAATCAAACCGCAAGCGGTGAAGAACAGCGTTTTACACACGCGGAGCTTCACTTGGTGAAGGTGTTCAGGCAGTTGAGCGAGGAACACCGGAACGACGTGCTGCGCTTTATTGATGCACTCTTGAACGCTCAGTAGGAGGGGAAGCCCGGTTCGCCGGGCTTTTTAAAGAGGCTGATGCTGCCAGTATGAGGCTTGCGCTATTGCCGAATTAGTGATTGCCAAATAGCCTATGTGCTTTGGCAATACCAAAGATCCGACGGTCTCAAGGAATGATCCATAGAGGGAATGCTGTGAAAACTGACGTACTGATGGGCGCCTTCACCGGCCTGATGCTGTTTGCACTCTCCACAAACGCCCTGGCAGAACCCTGCGACGATGTTCTCGCTGCGCTCCAGCAGGAACGCCACCTTTCCCAGGTCAAGCAAACTGAGGGCAAACAAACCACCGAGTATCGTGACGGTCCGAATATCGCGCTGTCGCTCAGTTGTGCCTTGGGTGCTCCCAACGTTGCTGTTACTTGGGATGGCCCAGCCCCTGATCAAGCGTTTTATGACCTTGTCGGCCGTACTGGCGGCCTGGTATCAAAACGCTCCGCTGCCGAAGTGGTGAAGGCGTCCAAGCAATGCCGCCAACAGGCACTGAAAGACGATAGCGAGATTGCGACCGTCGAGCAAAAAGGACTGGCCATCGAATGCCAGGCCTTTGCCCGTGACGGTGGTGGCACGACCATTACCGTGTTCGCCGAGTAACCTTCCTACACCTTGGCCCCGCCGTCCGCAGGGCCTCCCGTTTCAGCCTTCGTCGCCTGAAGCCGCTTCCACTCCCGATCCACAGCCCGCTTGGCCGTGTTCTTGTTGGCGTACAGCCACAGCAGACGCCGAGGCTTATCCTGGTCCCCGGCCGTCATAGTTTTCTCTTTCCCGGTTTTGTCATCACGGTAGTAGGCGATGATCCCGGTGTAATCCAGTTTGTTCTCCACCGCCAGGTCATCGACGGTGTCTTCCGGCAACTTGCTTTCCAGCTCCAGGCTCATGGTGTAGCCGTTGTCCGGGCTGAGGTTGTGTTGCACGTTGCCGCCGTACCAGATGATTTCGTCGATTTCAGCCTTCACGCCTTGCAGCGTGTAGGTCAGCTCCGGGATCAGATCGGGACGGCCCACCGCCAGGGTGTAGCTGAGGGTCGCGCTGCCACGGCGCAGGCGGTTGAATTCCGCCCGGGCAGCACGAAGGGCAGACTGCTTGTCGCTGTAGGTGTGGCGCAGGTCTTTGAGGTTTTCGCCGCCGCCGGCAATGGCTTCCTGCTTCTTGGCGCTGTTCACGTCGTAGAAGTAGGCACGCACACCGTCGTAGCTGTCGCGGTCAGCCAACAGGTAGCGGTGCTGGTCGCCGTCGGCGCGGGTGAGGGTGATGTGGGGCAGGTCCAGGCCGCTGGCGGTCTTGCCACCACCGGCTGGCATGCACAGCAGGCATCCCGCTTTGACGCTGGCCACCGCGTCGAACTCTTCACCCAGGCGGCTGATCAGGTTGGCGTCAGATTCGTTCGCCTGATCGAGCTGCAGGATGGGCAGACCGTCGAGCGCACCGGCAATGGTGGCGGTGAGGCCGTTGCCTATTGCGATATCGCCCAAGACGTCGCCGAGGGTGGTATTGCTCCAGCTGCGCTCGCGTTTGGTTTTGAGGGCCTTGCGTAGATCTGCCGAGCGAGCGCGGATGCTCAGCATATCCGGCGCACCACTGTGTTCGATCTCGTCGACGGTGTAGGTGCCTTTGTCGACCAAGCCGGTGTCACTCCAGCCCAGCCATAACCGCACCACCGCACCCTTGGGGGGAATCGACAGCAATCCATCGTGGTCGCTGAGGGTGATGCTGAGCTGATCGGCTTCGATGCCGCGGTTGTCGGTCAGTTCAAGGCTCATCAACCGCGGGCTGATGAGTTGGGCGATGTCGTTGCCGTCGACGGTCACGCGAAAAGCCGGTACCGGATACGCCGCATCGCGTTTGTAGCGATCGACCGTGTCTTTTAGAAACCCGGTCACACGGGAAAGGGCGGCGTCGATCATAGCAACCTGCGCAGGATATTCACGCCGACGGCGGTACCGGCGCCCAGTAGGTCGATCCGGTCATCATCGATACGTTTGAGGGACAGGCTGAATTCAATGCGCCGAGGCGTGCCGTCGCTAAAGAAAATAGTCTTGGTTTCGCTCAGACTTTCGATCACCCATAGGCCGTAAATGCGGCCGCTGCCTTCGACCATAGGCCAGGCCTTGCCGGTGTTAGCCATCAATCGAATGGCGTCCAGGCTGAGGCCGCTGCCCGCCAGCTCAGGCAGGATCACACCTGGCAGCGTGATGGTGTCGTCGCCACGCCCAAGGAACTGCCGCGCGGGTACGGCACCGATCCGATTGTTGCTGGCGTGACGCCATTCGGTTTGGCGCTGCAGTTCCTGATAGGCGGCGGTTGAGAGGCTGAACACGAACATGCCGAGGGCGAGCATCATGCGGGGTTACTCCAGGTCTGACAGTTTGCTGCGTGTACGGGCGTTTTTTTCGCTCTCAACACGGGCCAGTTCCGCACGCACGGCCCGCGCAATTGCCATGGCATCCATACCCTGACCGGGATGGATGTTGATTTCGTACTGATCGTGGCTGTCGTAAGTGGGGCTGCTCATCGCGCTGATGGGCGGGCGGTCATCAATTGCCAGCGCCGTTCCGCTCATCGTGCCCAGGGTCATTGCGCCGGCGGCAGTGAATTGTTTGCTGAACTTGCTCAGTGCGGTGAGTGGCCCCCCTTCACCGGTTTCGAGCCCCTGTGTCAGTCCCGCCATGGTGAAGCCGCCCAGCTCCGCAAACACCCGCGATGGGCTGTGTATACCGAGCTTTTCCTTGAACCACCCAATGGTCGAGTCTCCGATCGATACGATGGTGTCTTTCACCAGGCCCATGCCGGATATCAAGCCGTTCACCAACCCATTGACGATCATGCTGCCGAATTCGGTGAACCGTGACGGCAGCTCAATACCCAGATAGCTCAGTACCCCGGCGAAGGCTTGGTACACGAGCCCCAACGGACTGAAGTTCACCAGCGTGGCGATGATGCCGCCGATGCCGCCATCGAATCCGGCCTTGATCTCCGTCCAGGCGTTGCTGAAATATAGCTTCACTGCGTCCCAGTTCCGGTAGATCAAGTAGGCGCCGCCGGCAATTGCGGCGACAACGGCGGCGATGATCAGAACGATCGGATTAGCCGCAAGGCCCCACAGGGCAATGCCTACCATCCGAATTGCTGTCAGCAGCGCGCCGCCCATGGTCACGGCCAGCAAGCGAATGCCCTGCATTAGCATCGGGAACGCGTTTTTGGCGAGGCCAACCAATGTCGGGAACAGCCGCTGGGCGACGGCAACCACCCCGGCGCTCTTGAGGCCGAACAAGCCCATGCCGTAGCTGACCACGGCAAAGGGGCCGATCAAGCTGGCCAGGGTCAAGGCTAGCGCACCGAAGACACCCGCCAGCACGCCGACCACCATCAGGGTTTTCGTCATGGCAGCGGCGGCTGCAGGGTTCTCCTTCATCCATGCGGTGACGCCCTTGATCGCTGCGGTGATGCTTTTCAGCGCCTCGACGTAGGTGGGCAGAATCGCGTCGCTCATTTCCCGGTAGGCATTGGCTTTTTGTGCGAGCAGTTCCAGCTCAGCACCCTGAGCGGTGTTCATGCCTTTGTCGTAGAGCTGGTCGATGCCGTCGGCACCGGCATTGAGCTTGGCATTTTTGTGGATCTGCTCACGCTGCAAGTACATCTGCGCGAACAGGTTGGAGGCGGTTCGGTTGGAGAAAATGCTGCCTATGCTATCCAGCACCTGCTTCTTGTCCGTGATGCCTTTGGCGGCCAGCTGCGGCAGCAGGATTTTCTCCATCCACTCGAACTGGTTCTCGCGAAACAGCTCACTGCCCTTGATCGCACCGACGTCGAGGAAAGCAATTTGCCCAGCCTTGTCATGCTTGACCTTGGCCGGGTCGACCAGGCCCAGTTGTTCTAGATTGTTCGCCGCACGTTTGGTGGTCTTGCCCTGGTAGATGTTGGAATAGGCGCTCATCATCGCTGTACCCACACGATGGCCACCCATTTCCTGCACCAGCGGTTCCATCTGGTAGTAGAACGCTTCGTCCTTGATGCCCTTGGCCGCTACACCGCCGGTCTTGATCACGTTCAGCCATTCATTCGGCCCAACACGGCCCCCGGTGGCGGTAAGGATGCGCTGCACGATATCGGCTTGATTGATGAACGCTTCTTTACTGGCCAGGCCACCGCGCAGCTCAATCACCTTGAGCATATCCATGAACTTGCGTTCGTTCTCAGAGCCTTCTTCCTCACCGTACATCGCGTGGTTGGCAAACTTCATTTTCGCCAAGGTGGGAGCAACCATTTCCGCTTCATGCTCGTCGGCAAACACCGTCATTGCATCCCGAACCAACGTTAGGTTTTCCGTCACGCTGGTGCCGTAGGTTTTCATGCGCTTGGCAAACTCAATCGCCTTGCCGGTGTCTTCCTTGCCCAGGCCCAGGGCGGCAACACGGTTTTCTTCAAGCGCGAACTGTTTACCCTCTTGTAGAGGCGCGTAAAGGCCATGGCCGATGGCGTATCCCGTGCCCATACCGGCGGCGCCTGCCATAGCAGCGTTGCCGGCGAACTGCTTGCGCCCGCTGTATGTGCTGTCGAGGCGTGCCCGGGTTTTTGCCGCGCGTTCCTGATTGGCGTTCAGGGCTCGCAGACGGCGCCCCTGCTCTGCAATGCTGTTGTTGGTGGCGCTGATCTGCTCACGTAACTGACGTTCGTGGGTGCTAAGATTTTTGGTGCCGATGCCTGCATCGGAAAGCTTGGACCGCAGCCCCTGGAGCTGTATGCCTTGCTGTAGGTGTTCTTGTTTTAGGCGTTGGGCTTCGCGCACAGCTGCGCGAAAGTCCTTGGTCATTGCTCTGGTCGGGGCGCCGGTCGCGGCGAATTGCTGGCTGAGGGCTTTAACTCGTTCACGGGCGGCGTCCAGGGATTGCTTGGTTTCGTCGGCGGCAGTTTTTTGGGAGCGCCAGGCGCTCACATCTTTCTGCTGGGTGTTGAGTTCTTTCAGGCGGTCACGGGCGGCTTTGAGTGCGCGGGCCGTTTCGGTGCTGCCCCCTGTGATTTTCTTCAACGGGCCTGTGGCTTTGTCGATGGCGTCGAGCAACACCCGCAGTTTTAAATCATTTGCCATCGACGCTGCTCCGAATACGCGCCCGTTCGCGCCAGTCCATCAGTTCCTGCAGGCCCAGCTGATCCATGTCAGCCGGCGCCCAGTGAAAAACCACGGCCAGATCGGCCATAGCGTCTTCTACGCAACGAGGGATGCATCCGTCTTCAGTTGCTTCTGCAACAAAAAACCAGACACCTTGTTGCCGAGGATGAACAGGTCGGCAGGGTCCATGCCGGCAAGCTCGACGGCCGTAAGGGTCGGGGTGCTGATGCGCGGTAGCACCTTGAGGAGGCTGGCAACGTCCATGTTCAGCAACTCGGCCAAGCTAACGCCGCGCAGTTCGCCCGAGTTTGGCTTGCGCAGGCTGATGCTGTCGATGGTGGTTGTGCCACGACGGATCGGTGTATCGAGGATAACGGTGTTGTCGTCGACCAATGGTTTAACGTCAGTCTGTGCGGTAGCTGCGGTGTCCATGAGTAAAGCTCCTAGTGATGGGCAAACGGTTATGGTGCGGTGGGGCTATCAAAAGCCGAGGGCGTTACGCTGTTTCTCCAGCATGTCGACACCATCAACCTTCTCGATGAAGTTGAGCAGGTCGACTTCGATGATCTCTTCGTTGTCGACGGTCAACTTGTAGTAGGTGCAGGTTGTTTTGATGGTGTGCTCAGTGTCCTCGCCTGGCTTTGCTTCGCCCATTTCAATGGACTCATGACGCCCACGGACGACAATTTCTACGGCGCTGACTTCTCCCGTATCGTCCTGCTCAAAGGCACCTGCAAAGCGCAAGGCCACACCGGACGCGTTGGCCATACCGAACTGTTTCAGGCTGATCAGATCCAGGCCACCTGTCTTCCATTCGAACTGGATACCGTCGTCGGAAAAGCCTAGGTCAGCCTTGACCGGGCCATTCATGCCACCGCCGCGATAGGCTTCCATCTTGCGGCCGAGCACGGGCAGGGTGATGGACTTCACCACCCCCCTGTAGATGTTGGCGTCGTTGAACAACATGAGGTTCTTGAGTTTGCGTGGCATAGCCATGGCGGTCTTCTCCGGGTATTTGGCAACGGGTCAACTCCCCTCGCGGGGAGCCCCGGTTTAGCCGTTGATCTGGCTGGCGAACTGCATCAGGTAGCGGTCGGTGATGCGCTGGCGCAGGGTGAGGTCTTCCAGCGGCGGCACAGGCGTGTAGTCGTAATCGATCGTCAGCTTGCCGGCCTTGAGGGTGTCCTTGTCGTTGATATCTTCCGGGTACCAGGCGCTGCCGCCGATCAGGTAGCCCTGGGCGATCAGCTCGCGAAACTTGGCGTTGATGCCTTCAAGGATGTCCCGCACCAGGGAGGCGTGCATGGGCTTGTCCACAGCCCACATGTGCGCCTCGGCCATGGTATCGGCGAGGATCTGCGCGGTACGGGTGTAGTTTTCGAAGGCGAACAGCGGATCGTCGCTGCAGGTACGGCTACCCCAGAAGCGGAAGCCGCCCTCGTTGATCAGGGTCGTGACCTCGTTGCTATTGAGGTAGTTGGCATCGGTAGCCGGGTTTTGCAGATCCCAGAACACGTCGGCGCTGATACCGGTCACGCCGTTGACGGCAACGTTGGAGAGAGTCTTGTGCCAGCCGGTTTCCTGATCGATCTTCGCCCGCAGGCCCAGGGCGCGTGCAACTGCCGAGGCGGTAACGGTCTTGCTGGTGACGGTGTCCCAATTGAGGAAGTCTGGCCAGATCACCATGGCTTCGCGGGCGCCGAAATTTTCGCGGTAAGCGACCACCTCTTCCTTGGTTTTACAGTTCCAGGCGCTGACGTACGCGAAGGCGCGCAGGTCTTGGGCAACCGACACCAAAGCCGTAGCCACCTGCAAACTGTCGAGGCCTGGTACGCCAAGGATGCGCGGCGTCATGCCCACGCGGGCCTTGGCGGCGAGCAGAGCTTTCATGCCGGTGTATTTGCCGTCGGCCGTGGTGGTGCCGATCAGGGCGCTGGTGGTGGTCGCTTCGTCAGCGCCTTCCTTGACCCGCACCACGATGGTGTATGGCTTGGTCTGATCGGCAATTGCCTGCAGGCTGGACGCAAGGGTCCCCTTCACACCGGCTTTGCCGATGGCGGCTTGAACGCTGGTCAGAAGGACAGGTGTGTCCAGCGGGAACATAAGTGGGTCTGCATCCTCAGCCGTGCATACCAGGCCGATGACTGCGGTGGGGATGGTGCGAATGGGGCGGGTGCCGTCGTTGAGTTCGATGACCCGCACGCCGTGGAGATAGTCTGAACCGGCCATGGGTGGTTGCCTGCGCTGTGATGGAATGACAGTGCACAGGCTGCCGCGCGCGCGCCGGTTGGGCGAGCGCGGGGGCTTGTAGGGAGAGGCATTACAGGTTCACGGAGGGGTTATTGCGATTGGTCGGCGATCCAGCCGGGAGCTGTGGGGCGTGAATCCAGAACCGGGAACTGGGCGGTCTGCGGCCAGTCGCGAAGGGCCTGTATGTACACCAGCAACTCGCGGAACTGAATCGAAGACAGGGACGGGTCCACCCCGATTTCCTGCTGATCCCGATGACGTTCCCGCAGCCATTTGACCGACTCGATCTCGGAGTCGCGCCACGCCCGCTCTGCCGCGATGAGCCCCGCCTGAGCCAGCGCATCGTCATAGATCCAGTCGCTCCCACCCCAGCGGTGGCCTGGCCCAGGGTACGGCAACGCGGTGAGGTTGTCCGGCAGCGGGCCGAATTCTTCCCACTGTAGCGGCGCACCTGTTTCGACCTGGTAAACCATCCCCCTGTGATCTGGTACCAGGCTCCACACCTGATCAGCGCCAGGTGTGTGAACGATAGCGAACCCGGCCTTTGGCTTGGGCGGGGCATCGGCAAAAGCCATGGCGGGAATGAGCCACTTCCCTTCGTCCAGCGGGTCGGGATCGGCCTGGGTCGGGCCGGTGTATTCACCCGTTACTGGATGCGCTTGGTATACGACCAACATGGAATCAGACATGGTTAACCTCAATACTTAATGCACATAAGTCGAGCAGTACTGCGAGGGCGGGCTTCATCACCACCGGACGCAGTAGTTTCATACATCACTTTCCCAGGGCTCACGCCCTGGATGCCGGTAGCGCTCAAACCATAATCGGTCTTGTGCTGTGCACCGTAAACGTGGGTGTGAGATTTGTTCTGCGAGTCGACCCAGCTACCTACAGTACGCCCTGGTTCAACGCCACGACCTTCGTCAGCACCGCGGATAAACTCGCCTCGGCTATCGGGAAGGTTGAACGTCGTGCTGCCATCACCAGCGCCGTAGGTCGTGCCGATTGCGGCGAATAGATTTGCATAGGTGGTACGAGAAACGGCTGCACCATTTTCTTTAAGGAACCCGGTAGGAACTGTCGGGCCTGCAAATGCAATGGTGGTGCCTGCGGGCATGAATTGATAAGGATCAAGGTTCCCCGTGTGCCAGACCCTTCGAGTTCTCCCCCAGGCTCCATTGCTCTTACAACCACGGACGTAGATGTCCGGCTCTTCCAATCCTTGACGAAACCCTAGCTGCGCGGCGTAGCCAGCGTTCCCATAGGGTATGTTGACCAAGCCAACATTATCGGCAAAGCCTGAATTGCCTTCCCCGTAGTAATAGAAGCCGCCAGCCAATCCAATCGTATCAATCGCTGCCGCTGGTGCAGTAGCTCCCCCCAGCCCGTATTGTCCTTTCGCTAATGCATCAGTGATCCCATAGCCCGTCAAGGTGGTGGCTTTTGCCGCCTTGCCATTCAATGCAGTCAGAATGGTGGTGGAAAAGTTTGGATCATTACCCAACGCCGTGGCCAACTCCTTCAACGAATCCAGTGCGCCCGGAGCGCCGTCTATAACGGCCGTAATCGCATCCTGTACCGTCTTTTGCACGAAGGCTGTGTTAGCGACGAGTTTATTGTTGGCCCCAGCAGCTGCCGTTGGTACCTGTGGTTGGCCCGTGAACACCGGGCTTTCCAGCGGCGCTTTGAGGTTCAGAGCGGAGTTGACCTCCGTAACGGTATACGCATCAGTAATGCCATACCCAGCTAATGTTGTGGCTTTGTCGGCTTTGCTATCAGGATTGAACGTACCTGAGTGCCAAAGCACACGGGTCTTAGTCCATGCGTTCGGCCCTTTGCCAGCCCGTACCAAAATTCGTGGTTCATCGTTGCCTTGTGCGAAACCGATTTGTCCGGCGTAGCTGTCCGTGGCGTAAGGAACATTTATTAGCCCGACGTAGTTACCGAAGGAGCTTCCACCATCGCCAAAAGAATAAAAGCCTCCCGGTAGCCCAATGGTGTCAATGGGGGCATTTGGGGCGGTTTTTCCACCCAAACCATACTGGCCTTTGGCGATGGCATTGGTGATGCCGAAACCATCCAGAGTGGTCGGATTACGGCCTGACTGCACCACCCCCCGCTTGTCTGTCGTCACCTGAAAGTAGGTACCGGGCACCTTGTTTGGTGGAAGCACCCGATCGACGGAGAGGTCGACATACTCCCTGGTGGCCAGCACGACGGCGGGATCGATCTTCAGCACAATGTTGCCGGTGCTGGAGACGATGAGATTCATCCGCACGATGAGCGTGCGCGCCGATCCTTGGTCCATCAACGCCTTGTAACTCGGGGCACAGCTGGCAACCGCGACGAGGTCATTGTCTTCGTCATACAGGCCAATCTCTCTAACCCACCAGCCACCCACGTCCGCAGGGATGATTTGCTCGGCGATAATTACAGCCGGATTTACGGGATCGATCATGAGCTGATTCAGAGGCGCGCGACGACGCTCGTTGATCAGTTTGGTTTGGGTCGCGCTGGGCATGGGATTGGTGTCATTTGCATCACCCACCCCGAGTGCCGCGAGCTTCCACGGAAGCCCCAATGAATTGGCGTTTGCGAGTTTTGCGGCCCCCACGTTGGTGAGGATCGCCATAAATTGCGAGTTCTGATCGATCATGAGTACACGTCCAGGGTGTCTATGGTGTGTTCACGCCCGACCACACCGATGTAACCAGTGACTTCAACGTCACGCTGTACGGGTGGGTAGACGTCGATTACGTCGCCTTCATAAACGGCGACACCGATGTTTAGGGCGCCTTGGGTTTCCAGGCTGATGGCTAAGCCGGTGAGGTGCCGGCTGCGGGGTTTGGCGTCATCGATCAGGAAGGTGAGTTCTTGATACATCTCTTCGGTGATGCCGGTATCCCGCACGCCGATCCTCAACTTGAATGTGCCAGGCACGCCCTCCGGCATGTCCTGCCACCACTCGACAATCTCAATCAGGTAGCCCAGCGGCTCGACCACGCGGCGCAGTGCACCGACGGTGCCTTTGCGCGAGTGGATGAAGTACGCGGCACGAATGGCCTTGCGTTTGGTGGCTTCAGACCAAGTGCTGTCCCAACGGTCGACGGAAAACGACCAGGCCAGGTAGGGCAGAACGGCGACAGGGCAAAGATCCGGGTTCCACAGAAGGCGCAGAGGGATAGGCACGCGCTGAATTTGGGCCAGCGCTATCGCCGCCTGGCGTTCCAGAGGGGTGGAGTTGCCGGGGAGAAGGTGCTGAGCGCCCATCACTCCACCCCGACCGATAACTGAATGTCAGTGCAGTAGGGAGCCTGGTACAGCGTAGCGACGATATCGGTCCAGCCTTCCAGCTCGACCTTGCGCACACCTTCGACGTGCAGCGCGGCGTGGATCGCGGATTCCGAAACCTCCATGCCGAGTCGACGGCGCTGATGAACATAGGCGCGCAGACGTTGTTCTGCGGCACTGCGGGCAGGCTCGGTCTCTGGTCCGCTGGTCAGCAGATAAAGCTTGGCTTTGACCTGGTACCGCAGGATTTGAGCAGCCTGCACGGTCAGTCGGTCGGCTACCGGTCGGCGGTTGTCATCGCTAAGGTAGGTTTTGACCACCGCCAACAAATCGTTCTCGGCCGTGCCGTCCACAGACATACCTTGCACGGTCACCACCACTACGGCCGGCGACGGGCTTTCCGCCGTGGCATCGGCCACGCGCCCATCTGCCGCGCGGGCGTGGAAGATGTAGCTGTTGCGCGGGCCGGCGGTGCTGAGGCCTTCCCACGCCATTTGGGTACGCTCGCGCAGACTATCGTCTGTTTCCATTAACTGCGGGACGGGCGGTGATGCTTGGGAGTTGGCCGCCTGAATTACCAAGCGCTTGACGTTATAGTTCGCCGCCAGGTTCTCCAGATCGCTGCCCTTGGCGAAGGCAATCATGTTGGCGGTGGCCGCTTCATTGACGCGTTGTCGCCAGATGGTTTCCCGGTAGGCGTTCTCCTCGAGGAGCTTGGTCAGCGGTTCCGCTTCCATTTCGAGCCTGGCGGCAATGCCCGCCTGTTCCTCGGCGGGCCATAGGCTGATGGCGTAGGTCTTGCGTTCGGCTAGGATCTGCTCGAAATCAATCTGCTCGACGATCTGCGGAGCGGGCAACAGGCTGAGGTCGATAGCGGCGAAGGTGTTCATACGCTGCCTCCGAGCTGGAGGGGCAGGCTCAGGCTGAACGGTTCATTGCTGTCGACCACGCTGCCCTCCAGGTCCAACACTGACTGGCCTTGAAGGGTGGCACCCATAAATTGCACACGGCTGAGGCTCACCCTCGGTTCCCAACGCATCAGGGCCATGACCGCGCCCGAATAAACCCGCAGGCGTGTGACGTCATTGAAGGGGTGGTCCACCAGCTCGGGCAGCAGGCTGCCGTATTCGCGGCGCATAACGCGGGTGCCGATGCGGGTGGTGAGGATGTCAGTCAAGCACTGGGCGATATGGTCCAGCTCATCGATGGCGGCGCCGGTTTCTCGGTTCATTCTGGTTTCCCCGTCTTGCCGTTGCCTGGCATCACGCCGCTGTGGGGGTGGTTGACCAGGCTGATGCCGGCCGCGATGACGTCGGTGGTAACGGTCACGGTGCCGGTGACGTTTTGGTTTCCGGTTTGGATGTAATCGCCCTGATGAGTGATATCGCCGACGAGATGGATGCCGCCCGTGCTGACCAGGTTGGTGGTACCGCCGTTGGCGAGGGTTGCGTTGAGGTGATGGGCGACGCTGTCGTACTCGATCACCGTGCCGTCTGCGTAGGTGCGGCGGTGCAGGCCGGGGCGGTTGCCATTGGCGGGGATGTGGTCGCTGAAAAGGCCTGTGACAACTACACCATTGGCGAGTTGACCGGACGGGCTGAACAACATGACTTGTTCGCCCACGGTCGGAGGGTCCCACACCTGATCGGCTCCGGCGCGCTGCACGATCCAAGGTAGCCAGGCAGTCGTAAGCTCTCCGGTTTTCACCTTCACACGGGGAGGCTCCATCTGCACGGCGTCAATGACGCCGAAGCGGATGAGGTTTTCAAGCATGCGGGCAAAGGCGGCGAAATCGTTCATGGCGGCGATGGTGACGCCACGCGCGTGCGGGTGCAGCTTCGTCGCCTTGTAGGAGGGGGAGTTACAGTGTCAGGTGTGCGAGCAGGCTATCGCGAATTAAATCTAGGTCAGCATCAGTGAACCCCAAAACCTCCCGCTGCTCGTAACGCACGTCAGGAGCGCCAGGCTCTGCACGATCCTTCAAACCATACTGGTGAACCCTGGCAATGCGGGCAATACGGCCGGTGAACCCAACCGTTACGGCATTGCTATCACCACGGACCTTCAAATATGAAGCCGTCCGTAGCTTCTTGAACATCGCCAGCTTTCGGCGAATCCGTCCCTGCTTCCCTCGCAGGTCCCGCTTTTTGCGAGGGGCATACTTGCTCCCGTCCGGGTTCTCCTGTGCCATCACGCGCTTCTGCTGACTGCGACGCAACTCCTGTCCAATGGTCCGAGCCAGTTTGCTGCGCTCCCCAGGCTCCAACCGTGCCAGTAGAACCGCTGCCCAGGTCTCCAGCGCCTCCAGGTTACTTGCCATCGGGCACAATCCATTCACTGGTGTTGCCCTGGGCCCCCGGCTTCCAATTCGGATCGAGGTAGCCCGGCACGTACTGTGGTTCGTTCGGGTGTTTGACAGTGGTATTGCCCTGGTCGTCATTGCCCACGACGACGCGCTCTGTCAGTTGCAGAGTAATACTGAGGTCCACCTTGTTCTTGTCCAGGATGTCGGCTTCGAACTGAATACCGTTCTTGACCTTGTCGAGGCTTTCCAGCAGTTCGGATTGATTGACGCTAAGCCAGCCCAGAATCGGCAGGATCACGCTGTCGGGATGACCGGCGAACTCGGTGAGGATGATCTGCAGGTCAAAGCTGTATTCAAACGACAGGGTATGGGCAGCGGTGCAACGAACCCTACCGTTGTCGATGAATATCAGCAGGCGGTCGGGGTTGTGCTTGAACTCGGCAACGGTGGCAAGCAGGTGGGCGCGCAGGCTTTCGGGCTTGTTCATGGTTGGGCCTGCTGTTGCTTGTAGACCATGTCGACCTGGGCAGCGCAGTCGGCCCAGGCAGCTTCCGCGCGGTCCAAATCGCTCAACTGGTCACCGTTATTGCGCGGGCTGGTCGCTGGTAGTTGGCACGGCACCACGGCCGGACAGCCAGTCACGGTAAGCTGCGGCGCCGGTGAGGGCGGGGCGCTCGCGCAGCCGGCGAGCAGCGTCAGGCAAAGGCTGATCAGCCCAGTTCCGTAGTTCGGCGTTTTCACGTTTCAGGTCCTCTATGGTTTGCTCGCGTTTCGCCAGACCCTGGCGCAGTTGATCCTGTTGGACGCGCAGGGTGCTCTGGGCCTCGCGCTCCTGTTTCAAGGTAGCGATGAGGGTGTTGGCGGTTTGAAGGTTGCGGTCGGCGTCTTCGCGGGCGGTCTTGGCAGCTGACTTCGCCTGTTCGGTTTCGCCTTCGGCGACGTCGATGCGCGCTTCCTGCCCCCAGATCAGCAACGCCAGGGCGCCGAGCAGGGCAATGCCATATAGGGCTTGGCGCAGTGTGCTCACGCGCGGTACCAGCCAAGTTTGTTCATGGCGGCGGTGTCGAACTGCTTGATCGGGCCGCGCACGATCACGGCCCTGGCGCCGTTCATCATCTGGATGGCTTCGCCCAACAACTGCATGTCGTCCTGTTCGGTCGACTCAGGTACCACCAGCAGGTCACCATCCTGCACCCGCAGTTTTTCTACCGCGTCGAAGTCGATCATGCCGCCACTCCTTGCCCACACTCGCAACCGGCGTGCCGCTCGTAGGCGCGCTGAAGCTTGGTGTCGTAGAGATTCCGTAGGTAGTCCGGCCCGTTGTAGAGCTTGGCGAACTCGGCCCATTTGCGAGCTTTCAGGGCCTTGTGTAGCACCGGATCGGTCTCAATGAAGCGGGTGAAGGCGTCGAACTGCTGTGATTCGCCGGCACTCATTGCTGCCACAAATTCCTGCACGCTGGCATAGCCGAGACGCTTCCAGTGGAACCCCATGATCTGGAAGGCGCCCCAGGAAGCCGACTCCAGGGCGGCGGTGTCATCGATCAGGCGGGCCATGGCCAGGCGTTGGTGCTCGGCGGTACCGCCGATGTATCCGCCAGGCTTTGGATTGACCAGGGCGGGGTTGGCGGTGGCGAGCTGATCGGCGTGACGTTTGAGTTCGGCAGGGTCATCGCCCGCGTTTCGAGCCGTGGCGAGCTGGCGGTACATGATGTGGCGTTCGAACAGGATCACCGGCTTGCCGTTGTCGAGAAAGCCCTTGCCCTTGGATTCCACTTCGTTGACCGCGTAGATGCTCGCCAGCGGTACGCCGAGACGTTCGGCAGCGACCACTAGGTCGTTGTTGCGTAGCAGCTGGGTACAGTCGCCACCGGCAAGACTAGCTTGAGTCTTGGTGCCGGCAACGCCGTCGGCGACCAGGCCCACTTTGACCTGGTACGCGCGCACGGCGGTTTCTGTGGCGTCGCCGTAGTCACCGTCCGGCACGACGTTGGCGCCGTTCTTGTTGAGACTCTTTTGCAGCATCAGTACCGCTTGTGAACGGTCGCCGTGGCGGAGGGTGGTGGTCATGCGCTGGGCCTCAACAGGGCGGCGACGTTGCCGCGTGAACGGAAAATCAGGGTGCAGAGCAGCACGATGGACACGGCCTGCCAGAGGCTGGTGGGTTGGCGGTCAAGGAGAATTTCCAGACCGCAGATGCACAATGTGGCGCCAAACAAGCTCGCCAGTAGCGAAATGCTGCGCCGATATCGCGCATCGCCTCGGGTGTAGCAAGCCAGGCGCAGGGCGCTCAGTAGGTAGGCGATTGCCGTGATGACTTGAACAGCCAGTTCGATGTTCTGCATGTCAGGTGCCCCCTCTGATTCGACGCCAGATGTCCCAGATATCCGCTTTTTCCACCCAAACCATCAGTTTGATGCTGATCGGGATGACCACCAGTGCGCAGAGAAAGGCGCTGCCACCGCTGGTGATAAACGGAATTGCCTGTAAAGCCATCGGTGCGAACAGGTAGCCCACGCCGGCCGACAGGAATAGTGAGCCCAGCCGTTGCCAGACCTTCAGGTCACGCTTGGTACTGGTAACCAGCCAGGCACCGAGGATGGCGCCGAATAGCGCCCCGTCATCGATGACTGGCGTGACGCTGGCCAGGCCCAAGCCAATGAGCAGGCCAGACACAACGCTGGAAGTCGGATCAGCCATGGTGTGGGTTTCCTTGGTTGCAGAGGGTCAGTTCCATAGCTGCACCATCTGCCGCTGGGGCGCGCTGGTTTGGGCTTCGGGCATGTTGACGACAAGGCCGTGCGGCAGGATGGGCCCGTAGTCAGCCAGGCCGGGGTTGGCTTCAAGCACGGCCTCGGTGACGCCAGCAGTGCGGCCGTAGAACCGCCAGCAGAGGGCGTCAACGGTGTCGTTTTGGTTCGTGCGGACAGCGACGGGCATCAGATCAACTCCACGGTGGTGCGGCTTAAACCGAGGAAGTCGCGCACGGCCCAGCGCAGATCGCGGCGGTAGTCGTCGATGGTCGGGGCTGTTTCTTCTGCTTTATCGGTGCCGGTGTTGGTTGCGCTGTAGTCGCGGTACCGCTCGCAGACTTCGGCGCCGGTACCGGCCTCGATCGCACGCCGGTATAGGTGGGCCTGCACCGATACATCGTTGATCTTGTCGTCAGGGACGTCGGCCAGCGTGGTGTAGCCGGCGGCCAGTTGCTGGGCCTTCCACAACTTCAGCTCACGATTGAGGTTGATCGCTGCAGCGATTACGGCAGTTTCCAGGCGAGCGGGGGTGACGCTGTTGTCGATGCGTAGAGTGGCGCGGAGCTGCTCAAGGTCGATTGAGGGCCAGAACGGGTCGGTGTTGATGTGACCGCCGGTGACTGGGCCGCTGGCTACAAATGCGCTCATGGAACAGCACTCAGAAAATGGGTCGCCGGTGGTCGGGGCTTCACGTTCAGGAGGAGCGGCCTGGCCGATCCGCCCCGAGCCGGCGGGGTGCGTGGGGACGCTCGGTTAACTGCTTGGGGCAGTGTGTTTCTTGAGGAGACGCTCGACGCGCTCCAGATCTTTTTTGCCACCGCAGTTGCTGTGCAGGTCGATGGCTTTGGCCAGGTGCTGCTTAGCCTCTGCCAGGGCTACCAGGTTGTCGGCAGCCGAATCATCAGGAATGGCTGCGAGTGCTTTGCCGAGCGCCAGGTGCAGCTTGGCGCGAGCCTGGTCCGGCATGTCCTGTTCAGCAGTGATGCGCTGGGCTTCCTGTAGGAACTCCAGTGGAAAACGATCGCCAGCCTTTTGCGCTTTGAGGGCGGCTTCGGCGATTTCCTCGGCGATCAAGGTGCCGGTGGTACGTTCGAAGCGGTCCGGCATTTTCAGACCGTGCTTGATGGCGTAGTCAGCAATCGTCAGCGCGCCGCCGTAGCCGCCCGCGTCAATGCACCAGAGCATGATCGTGGTCAGGACTTCGTCCTGGGCACCGTTGCCAGCGGCCAGCACGCCTTGCACGTATGGTTCGTACTCAGGGATCAGCAGCGCCTTGAGTTCAGCTTTGCCCTGGTTGGACTGCACCTGCTTGAGGCGCGCGCGGTGCTGAGCCAGTTGGGCCAACTGGTGCTCGTAGGCAGTAGCGCCTTCCATTGAAGTGGCCGGCGCAGTTGCGGCGGCCTCAATGGCTGCGCGTTTGCGCAGCTGGTTACGTTGGGCTGGTGTCTGATGCATGGCGCGCCTCTTAGGCCTCGGTCGGTGCTGGATAGTTGACGGCCGTGATGCCTTCCACCAGTGCGACCAGGCCGAAGTCTTCGATGACATAGGCTTCGTTGGAGGACTGGTAGTCGGCGACACGATCCAGCTCGGGCTCGTCTTTCAAGTGGCGACGGCGGGCACCGTTTTGGTAGTAGATCGACAGGTTGCTGAGGGTGGTGACCAGGACGGTGTTATCCGGGAAGAACGGGGCGTCGACGACCGGCAGGCCACCCAAACGGGCGCGGCTGACAATCTCTTGAGCGGCGTTTTCTTCCTGGTTGGAGTCGGCACCCTTTTCCACGGCTGCCAGCAGCTTGCTGTGCATCAGGTTGCGGGAAACCATGACGCGCAGATCCGGGCGGGTGCGGTGCCACGGGTCGAGCATCTGGATGGCGTCGAACACCAGGCCGTCGAGGTTGGCGTAATCGCCCTCGAATACGGTGTCGACACCCGCAACCTTGATGACTTTGCGGGGGCCGATGGTGGCAGCATCGAGCACGCGGTCGTCGGCGCTGAGGCGGATTTTTTGCAGCCAGCCGATGTTGACGTCTTGCAACAGTGGGTTAGCGGCGCGGTTGGTGGTCGCAGCGGCGCTGGTGCCGTTGAAACCGATCATGATGCGGTCCAGCGCTTGGCGCAGGATGATCGCGTTGCTTAGCTTGACTTGGAAGTCGGGGAACTTGGCCCAGGCATCCAGCAGGGCGTAGGGGAACGCGCTGTCGAAGTTCGTCTGCTTGCAGGTGTAGGAATCTTTGCTCAGCGTGCTGCGGCCTAACGGGCTGCGGGGGGTACCTGTGGAGGTATCCGTGCGACTTGCAACTGGGCCGTTAACACCCAGCAGCAAGGCCTCGCCTGACTGTTCGTCTACGCCAATGATGTTGATCTGTTTCAGGAAACCATCGGATTCCTGCACAGCAACTTCCAGTTTTTGCTGGATGCTGGGGTCGACGCTGAATTTTTCGTGGGCACTGGCTACGCCATTGAGCAGGGCGATCTGCACGGCCAGGGCGGCGAAGGCGAAGCGTGTTTCTTTACGCATGGGGGTGTTCTCCGGTGAATAGGCTTGTCGGTGTTGGGCCGTGGGTTCAGTAAGCAGTCAGGACGGTGCCTGCACCGCCTGTGCTATGCGGGCGCTGTGGCTGGCTGAGGTCAGCGGTTTGCCCGAGCTTGGTTTTGAGCTCTTTAAGCTCGGTATCCAGGCTGGTGAACTGCTTTTTCAGATCGACCAAGGCCTTGCTTGAAGCGTCGGCTTGCTCAGCCTGCTGGGTGGCGAGGGTTACCAGGCTTTCCAGCGCTTCACCGATGTCGGAGAAAGTGTTGGCGTCCTTGCCATCCTTGTCCTTGCTCAGTTTGATGAACTCACCGAGCCTGGCCTTGATTGCTGCAAAAGCACTCGGCTGGTCGGTGACTTCTTCGAATTCAAGTAATGCTTCCTCAGCAGCGCTGAACAGGTTGTCTTTGTCCTGTTTGCGTCCGGCCAAGGTGCCGTGTGTAGCGCTGAAGCTCAGGGCTTCGGTGCCCAGGCTGGCAGGGGTATCAGTGATGGCGAGGCCGACCAGGTATGCCTTTCCGCTATCGGCAAACTTGGGCTGGATCTCGACCGAGGTGTAGACCTTCTGACCGGCCTTGTTCAAGGCCAGCAATGCGTCGTTCGGTTCGAGTTGGGCGAACAACGCCAATTTCTTGATTCCGGCAATCTCGACTTCTTCAGCCTTGAGCGCCACTACGTCGCCATAAGCGCCGAACTCGCCGCCGGGCCAGTAACCCTTGATGTGTTCGCAGTTGATGCGAGCGCCATAGGTGTTCTGGCTGTACTGCGAGGCCATGTCGTCAATCCAGCTCCGCTCGATGATGCGGCCATCGGTAGTCGCGCCTTCTACGGCAATGCGGGTCCACTTGGAGCGGAATTTCTGTTTGGTGCTGCTGGCCATGGGGAGTCCTCAGTGCGGTGGCGGCGAACTGCCGTTGCGATGTGGGCATGGTCGGCAGCTGCGGCCTCGCGGGCAACGAGCCGCACTTGTAGAGCAAGGCTTTACAGGGAGCAGAGCGGGTGTGCCACGCGCGCGGGAGGCAGCATCTGCGCCATGAATGCTCTCGCTGAAATTCCCGTCCGTGATAACCGTCGCCAGGCCAAATTTTTGTACTGGACGGGTTGGCGCATCACCGAAATTGCCGAGTACCTGGACGAAAAAGAGAAGACCGTCCACAGCTGGAAGGCCCGTGACGAGTGGGACCGGGCTGATAACGTCGAACGCATCGGCGGGGCGCTGGAGGCGCGGTTGGTGCAGCTGATCCTGAAGGACGGCAAGACCGGAGGCGACTTCAAGGAAATTGATCTGCTCCACCGGCAGTTGGAGCGCCAGGCCCGTATTGAGCGGTTCCAAGGCGGCGGTACCGAGTCTGAGCTCAACCCGAAACTGAATGACCGCAACAGTGGACCGAAGAAAAAGCCGAGCCGAAATGAGTTCAGCGAGGAGCATATCGAGCTGCTCACTCAGGCGTTTGTCGATGGGTGCTTCGGCTATCAGTTGGATTGGTACAAGGCTGGCAATCAGCGCACCAGGGCCATCCTTAAAAGCCGGCAGATCGGAGCGACCTTCTACTTCGCTCGGGAGGCGTTGATTGACGCTCTGACTACGGGGCGCAACCAGATTTTCCTGTCGGCGTCGAAGAATCAGGCTCACATTTTCAAGTCGTATATTCAGTCTTTTGCCAGGGAAGTTGTCGGCGTCGAGCTGACTGGCGATCCCATCACGCTCGCGAACGGCGCGGAGCTGCACTTCCTAGGCACCAACGCACGAACCGCCCAGGGCTACCACGGCAATTTCTACTTCGACGAATTCTTCTGGACGTTCAAGTTCAAGGAACTCAACAAGGTCGCCTCGGGTATGGCGATGCAGAAGCAATACCGCCGCACCTACTTCAGCACGCCGTCGAGCATGGCTCATGAGGCCTACACGTTCTGGACGGGGGAGCGCTTCAACAAGGGCAAGCCTGCCGCCAACCGCATTTCCGTGGATGTGTCCCACGATTCCCTCCAACAGGGGCGGTTGTGCGAGGACAAGGTGTGGCGGCAGATCGTCACGATTCTGGACGCCGAGCAGCGCGGCTGTGAACTGTTTGATCTTGAGGAACTGCGCCAGGAGTACGACGCCGAGGCGTTCCAAAACTTGCTGATGTGCCAGTTTGTGGATGACGGGGCGAGCATCTTCCCTTTGTCGATGTTGCAGTCGTGCATGGTGGACAGCTGGGTTGAGTGGGTTGAGGACTACAAACCTCTGGCACCGCGCCCGCTGGCCGACCGCCAGGTGTGGTTGGGCTATGACCCGGCAGAAACCGGCGATAGCTCTGGTCTGGTGGTTGTGGCGCCGCCGATGGTGCCAGGCGGTAAGTTCCGGGTGATCGAGCGGCATCAGTTCAGGGGGATGGACTTCGCGGCGCAGGCCGAGTCCATCCGCATGGTGACCCAGCGTTATTGGGTGACCTATATCGGCATCGACACGACGGGCATGGGCTCGGGCGTGGCGCAGTTGGTGCGGCAGTTCTTCCCCGGTCTTACAACGTTCAGCTATTCGCCAGAGGTGAAGTCGCGCCTGGTAATGAAGGCCTATGACGTGATCCACAAGGGCCGGCTGGAGTTCGACGCAGGCTGGACGGACTTCGCGCAATCACTGATGGCCATTCGCAAAACCATCACCGCCAGCGGCCGGCAGTTCACCTATACCGCAGGACGTAGCGAATCAACCGGCCATGCCGACCTGGCCTGGGCTCTTTTCCATGCACTACACCACGAACCGCTCGAAGGGCAGACGGCTGCCAATACCGGGCGGATGGAGCTTTTTTGATGAGTACAAAAAATGAGGTGGCAGTTGCCACGGAGCAGGCAGTGAGTGAGCACAAGTCGGTGGCGTTCACGTTCGGCGAGCCGGAGTCGGTGTTGTCGGCCAGGGAGATATTCGACTCGCTGGAGTGCTGGTTTAACGGGCGCTGGTATGAGCCTCCATTGTCGCTGGATGGACTTGCCCGGTCGGTAAAGGCCAGCGTTCACCTCGACTCGGGGCTGCGCTTCAAGCGCAACCAACTGACCCGCACGTTCATCCCGCACAAGCTGCTGACCCGCGAGGCATTTGACCAGTACGCCCAGGACTATTTGGCATTGGGCAACGGGTACGTTGAGGCGCGGCGGTCGTTGCTGGGTACGCCTGTGACGCTCAAGCCCGTGCTGGCGAAGTACATGCGGGCAGGTAAGGACGGGCGTTATTTTCAGGTGCAGGGGTGGAAGAGTGAGCACGAGTTTGACCAGGGCAGCGTGTTCCATTTGCGGGAGCTGGATCTGCACCAGGAAATTTACGGGTTGCCCGAGTGGCTCTGTGCGCTGCAATCGGCGCTGTTGAACCAATCGGCGACGTTGTTTCGCCGCAAGTACTACGAGAACGGCAGTCATGCGGGTTTCATCCTTTACATGACGGACGCGGCGCAGAACGAATCCGACATCGACGACTTGCGCACCGCTTTGAAAAATTCCAAGGGGCCGGGCAACTTCCGCAACCTGTTTGTGTACGCGCCGAACGGGAAGAAAGAAGGCATACAACTAATACCGGTCAGCGAAGTTTCGGCCAAGGACGAATTCAACTCGATCAAGGACCAGACTCAGGGCGATGTACTCGCAGCTTTGCGGGTTTATCCCCAACTGATGGGCATCGTGCCGAAAAACGCCGGGGGCTTTGGCTCGCCGAAAGAAGCCGGGGAAGTCTGGGCCACCCTTGAGCTTGAGCCGATTCAGACACGCCTGGCCCTTCTCAATGACTGGGTCGGCGAGGAGGTCGTGCGCTTCAAGCCCTTTGAACTTGGAGCGGGGGAGAAATAGTACCCCCGCGCAGTAAACGAGGCGACGAGTTGGTGCGCTAACACCCGCTCGACGCTGAATCACTCGAACACGCCGAGTGCTCCAACCAAGGCCTCGCCCCACTGCGCAGGGGGTGCGAAGCCTAAGCGAATCCAATTGTTGAAACAAGGATCACTTAATGAGCACACCAATTATCCCGTGGATGGGCGGCAAGCGTCGCCTGGCAGATCGCCTTATCCCGCTGTTTCCACCTCACGAATGTTACGTCGAGGTCTTTGCCGGCGGCGCCGCGCTTTACTTTATGCGGCCCCAGGCCGCGCCGGTTGAAGTCCTCAATGACATCAATGGCGATCTGGTGACGCTGTACCGCGTGGTGCAGAACCACCTGGAGGAGTTTGTGCGCCAGTTCAAGTGGGCGCTCAGCTCCCGCCAGGTGTTCGAATGGCAGAAGATGACCAGGCCGGAAACACTCACCGACATCCAGCGGGCTGCGCGGTTTTTCTACCTGCAGCACCATGCCTTCGCCGGCAAGGTCAGCGGGCAGACCTTCGGTACCGCCACCACTGGCCCTGCCATCAACCTGCTGCGGATCGAGGAGAACCTGTCTGCTGCCTGGCAACGGCTGTCGGGTACGTACGTCGAGAATCTGGGCTGGCTGGAGTGTGCGGAACGCTACGACCGGCCGCACACCTTTCATTACATGGACCCGCCGTACTGGCAGACCGCTGGTTATGGGGTGGACTTTCCATTTGAGAACTATGAGCGGATGGCCAACTTCATGCGGCGGTGCAAGGGCAAGGTGATGGTGAGTATCAACGACCACCCTGATATCCGACGTGTGTTTGACGGGTTCCACTTCGAGACGGTGGATATTCGATACAGCACTACCAATCAGCGGCAGGGAAAAGCCGAGGTCAGCGGCGAGCTCGTCATCATGAACTGGGAGCCGGCGGCACTGGGGGGGCTGTTCTAGGGCTCTGGCTGAATCAAACTGGCTTCCTTGTTTCTCACGTTGCCCACGGCGGCGCTGACCTTGAACCATTCAAAGGCCTCGGCCGGCTCGCCCTGGTGCAACACCATCTGCTCGGCACGCTCTTTCGGCGTTGCCGGGTTAAGCCATTCCCGGGCAAGGTCAGGCGCCAGAACCACGGGCCTCCGGTCGTGAATGTCCACCATGCCGCCGGCACTGTCAGCGGTGATGATCACAAAGCCGTCATGCTCGCCTGGGCCTGCAACGGCGTCAGGTAGTTGGCCGATGGCCGCGCACAAGATAGGCGCGCTGTCCCGCCTACGGATCAGATAAGGCTGTTTCTTTGGCCCACCTTCATCTACCCACTCGAACCAGTTGTCGATAGGCGTGATCGCCCGGTGCGGCCAGATCGCCCGGAAGAACGGCCCGTGGGCGACTTTCTCGACGCGTGCATTGATGGGCGCGGCACGGTCTTTCGCCCAGTGTGGCCTCCATCCCCACCGAACCGCATCAGCGTGCAGCAGGTCACCCTGCAGGTGCAGTAACGCCACCTGGGTGGTTGGGGCTACGTTGTATCGCTCGATCGGCTGATCACCCACCGAGTTTGCCAAGGCATTGGGCATGCTCAGTGCCGCAACAAAGTCGTGGATTCCTCTGTACTGCGACAGTCTTCCGCACATAGTCAGGCCCTCTCCGTTTGATCTTAGACAATCGTGATCGGTCCAAGCCTCATTTCATTGATGATCTGTTGCAAACAATCTGCTTTTTGCCTGCTTAAGTTGTCGGACGTTGTCAGCTTTGAGATCTGCTGCCGCATCTCAGCCGCTTCACCACCCTTCTGACGAAGGTAGCCAGCAAACTCTGCGTTCTTTGCCTGGGCGTCCAACAGCATCTGGCTGATACCGAAAACATCCGCCCGCGCTTTGCGTAGCTGCGCGTTCAGTTCCTGGATCTCGTTCTCCAGCAGGCGGCAGTGCTGTCGGTACATTTCCAACGGGGTAGGAAGGCCCAGCCATCCGAAGGTGTCGTCGTCATTGTTCATGAGTGCGAATCCAATACTGTATGCGCATACAGTAATTGAGGTTTGACTCTGGCGCGATTTGAGGCGACGAGCTGTAGGGGAGAGAGGGTTTTGGCAGGGAAATGTCAGCTGAGATAGATGAAATTTTGCCCTACAGCAGCATGAAAAAACCCATTTCAACATAGCATTTGCTGGCTGTCACGGCAAGCGTAGGGAGCTGCGTGGGCCAATAAATACGGGGCTTTCAGCATGTTTTGGCCTACCGCGCAGTCGCAGCCAGGACAGGCCCGGCTCGCGGCTGCCAAGGCGGGGAGTTGGCGTGCCACAAGTGGGGTAGTGACGTGCCACAAATGGGGCTGTGACGTGCTTCATCACTCGGCGCGCGCCGTCGTCCCCCCACCTCGCCTGCGGGCTAAATGGGTCTTTTTTTCTGCACACCTGCGGACCACTCTCGGCGGCGCAGGCTGGGCGCTTGGTTGGCATTGTGGGGAGGTCAAAAGCCTGCGGAACCCTGCACCGAGGGGTGAATTCTTTGAGCGGTCTGTAGCGGCTGTCGTACAGCTGGAGGGGGGGCATCTCAAAAAGAGTAATTTCAGTAACCACCCCAAGGGATCGGGCTGGAGGCCACGTATTCCGTTGGGTTTGGTATTACAAAAAGGAGTAACAGAGAAGTAATTGAAAAGGTAATTTTTAAGCAACCTATTGTTTTTAAAGGGTTTTTATAAAGGTCAAAATTACATTTATAAAGAGTAATCAGATTACTTAAATATTACCTAAATATTACCTTTTGCCGAAAACATAAAACCCTTTAATTTCAATGGCTTGAGAGCGAAAAACGGTCAAGATTACTTATGTTACTCTTTTTTTGCCCCCCTCTAGATTTCAGGTTTGATGCCCTAACGCGTGTAATGCGCACGCGTAAGCAGGTGTCAGTTGTCGGCCGTGGGAATGGCATGGGAATGAATTTGCGCACCTGGCACCGCTGGAGCCCTTGTATTCCGGGGCCTCGACCGAGAGATTCAGGGTGCGGGTACTTTCGAATCTCTCCTTCACCGCCAAATTCGATGTAAACAAAACCCCTGGTTTCGAAAGAACCCAGGGGTTTTGTGATTTCTGGGGTTTGAAAGGTACAACTTTTATCAGCTCAGTTGTCTGGCCTTTCAGTCTGCGGCCCCATGACGTCACACCCTATGCCTAAGCCCGCCCTCAATGCCTATGCCGATGATGCACATCCGGAAAATGCGCATGGCTATGCCTCATCACTTCATGTGCATGCTCATGGCTATGAGGCACCTTCGAGTCCCACTCAAACCCATGCTCATGTTGATGATGCTCATCATGCACATGCCAGTGCCCATGTTGCGTTGCCTCATGCACATGCTCATGGGCATGCCGCTCCGTCAGGTGCAGCCACACGCCTACGGCCATCAGCGCCGAAGCAATCCAGAACGCCACGGTCACCGACTCGCCAAATACCAGCAACGCCACTGCGGCACCGAGAAAGGGTGCCGTGGAGAAGTAAGCGCCGGTGCGCGCGCTGCCCAGCCCGCGGAGGGCCAGCACGAACATCACCAGGCTGATGCCATAGCCGAGGAACCCCACCACCAGGATCGGCGCCAATTGCGCCACGCCCGGAATCTGCGCCCCCAGGTAAAGCCCCAGGCTGCAATTCACCAACCCCGCAATCAAACCCTTGGCGCCAGCGATAAAGAGCGCGTCAGACGCCGACACCTTGCGCGTCAGGTTGTTATCAATGCCCCAGCACAAACACGCTAGCGCAACGGCAAGCGGTCCGGTCCAGTCTTGGCGGCTGCCGTCAGCACCGGACCCTGACAACACCACGCCGCCCAGCACAATGGCGAGCATGCCGAGGACGATGCGTCGGTCGGCGTTTTCGCGGAACACGACCCAGGCGATCACGGCGGTCAGTACCGATTCAAGGTTGAGCATCAGGGAGGCGCTGGCGCTGGTGGTGCGGGTCAGGCCGAACATCAGTGCAACGGGGCCGAGGAGGCCGCCGAAGGCGATGGCGCCAAGTAGCCAGGGCCATTCCGATGGGGTTAGCCCGGTAGGTTTCCAGCCGCGATCACGGATCAAGCGCACACCGGCAAGGCCAATGCCGCTGCCGAGGTAGAGCAGGCCGGCGAGCAGGATGGGCGAGAGGCCCAGGCCAAGACTTTTGGCGAGCGGGGTGCTGGCGCCGAACAGGGCGGCGGCCGCGAGGGCGTAAATGATGCTGAGGTTCATGGGCCATCCTCGAAAGTCAGGCCCATGATACGTCGCTTGCCGGGGTCAGCGCCCTGGCAATTTCGTACTTTATTGCGCGGTTTTCAGCTTGATCACATCACCGGAGATTTTGGTGGTGTAACCGTTCAATACCCAAGCCCAGAACCACTTTTCCTGCACTTGTGTGTTGATCAACGCGTCGCCGCCCTTGGCCTTGATGGCTGCATCCTGGGCGCGTACGAAGCGGTTGTTCTGGCCGATGGGGATGACGCCCAGCAGCATGATGCCGGTGGCGCTGGCTTCGCTGTGGCCGAGGACGGTGTATTGGCTGGCGTCGTATTGCTGGGTTTTCATGGCGGTGCCGGTGCAACCTGCCAGGGTGAAACCAAGTACGGCTGCTGCAACGACTTTACTGACGTATTTCACTCATAACTCCATAGGTTCAATCTCGAGATTCAATTCTCGGGGGGGCGACACTCTAAGCGCTCAGTTGGCAGATTGAAATCAATCAGCGAGGCTGGGTCGCAGTCTGGCGGGTACTGCGCGGTGATCCCATTGCAGCCTGGTTGGGGCTCGACAGCGCCCACATTTATTCTTCGGCGTGTCAGAGATGCAGCCACGCCAGGCCACCCAACATCACCGCCACCCCGCCGGCGGTGTACGACATGCGTTTGAGCCATTCCTTGCGCGTGAGCAGGGTAATCGCCGCCAATGAAATCGCGATCTGAATCGCCGTCATCGCCTGGGCCCAGCGATGGTGCTGGTGCAGCGCTTCCTCGGATTTGTGGTCCCAGTCCCGTGAAGTGGCCTCAAGCGTTTCGGCCTGTTTACGCACTTCTTCCTTCTGGCGCTTGTAGCGCTCGATCTCCGCCTGGTAATGCGCCGCATCCACGCCGGGAATATGGCTGGCCAGTTCTGCCAGGTTCTGGCGGCTGGATTTGGCCTGGTAGTAGTTCCACTGGTTAGCGGCTTCGGTCTTGATGATGGCGGCGTTGTTCTTGTCCATCGCAGCTTCACTTTCGCTGGAGCCGGCCTGATAGCTGAGCATGGCACCGACGGTCGCCATGATCGCGGTCATCACGGCGATACGACTGGCAAAGCTATCGCCGCGGCCGTGAGCATGCTCGGTGGTGTGTTCAAGGTGTTTTTCGTGGGGGCTGGGAACTTCGAAGGCTTCGGACATGGGGCGACCGCGAACGGATTGAGGTGCGCTGATTGTTCACCAGCGCAGCTGTCTCACGCCTGTACGTAACGCTGCAAACCTGCCACCAGTGCATCGAATGTCACCCGGCAGCGTGGGCTGTTGCGCAGGTCTTCGTGCATGCTGACCCAAGTGTCCATTTTAAACGCGAAGCCGTCAGGCAGCACTCGGCGCAGACGTGGGTCGCGCTGGGCCAGTTGTACCTGGCACCCACCGATGCCGGCACCGGCGCGGATCATTGCCAGTTGCGCCAGGTCGCTGTCGCTACTGATGGCGAAGGCGTTGCGCTCAAAACCCTTGATTGCCAGGCTGCGGATAAATGCAGTGGCTTGATCAAAGCCGATGACGGAGTGGCTGGCCAGGTCGTGCATGTGTTGGGGGATGCCGTGTTGCTGCAGGTAATCGTCACGGGCATGCAGGCCGACTTCGATCAGGCCGATACGCCGCGCCACCAGCTGCTCCTGGCTGGGGCGCACCATGCGCACGGCAATGTCGGCTTCCAGCTGCAGCAGGTCGCTCAAGCGGTTGGTCAGCACCAGTTCCACCTTCAGGTGCGGGTGTTCCCGGCGCAATTGCGTGATGATCGGCGGCAGTACCTCCACACCCACCACTTCACTGGCCGATACTCGTACCACGCCGCGCACCTCATCGCCTTGGGACGAGGCGGCGCGTTCAAGGGCGGCGGCGGTACGCGCCATGGTTTCTGCATGCGCCCGCAGTGTGTGGGCGACCGTAGTGGGTAATAAGCCTGAGGGCGAGCGGGTGAACAACACGACGCCCAGCGCCGTTTCCAGCGCGGCGATGTGCCGCCCTACCGTGGGTTGGGTGATGCCGAGCTGCCGTGCGGCCCCCGAAAGCGATCCTTCCTTGAGTACACCGAGAAATGACCGGTAAAGCTCCCAACCGATATTCGTAGCCATACATAAATGTATAGCGGCTCGATACTCTTGGGCAATTTCTCTATAGCTGTTCCGCATCCAACATACCCTCATCAACCAACAGTGGGAGAGGGTGATGAGCAAGGTTCTGGTTTTGGGTGCAACCGGTGGCATTGGTGGCGAAGTGGCGCGGCAGTTGAGCGCGGCGGGCTGGGAGGTGCGGGCGTTGACTCGGGATCTGATCAAGGCTCGCAGCCAAAATCCTGTTTTTACGTGGCTAAAAGGCGATGCCCTGAATCGCGACGACGTGATCGCGGCCGCCCGGGGCTGCGCGGTAATCGTGCACGGCGTCAATCCGCCGGGTTATCGCAAATGGGCCGAGTGGGTGTTGCCGATGATCGACAACTCCATTGCGGCGGCCATCTGCGAAGGCGCGACAGTCGTGCTGCCCGGCACGGTCTACAACTTCGGGCCGGATGCATTCCCTGTGTTGCACGAAGACTCACCCCAGCACCCGCTGACTCGCAAGGGCGCGATCCGTGTGCAGATGGAGCAGCGCTTGCGAGCCGCTTCCACTCAGGGCGCCCGGGTGGTGATTGTGCGCGCTGGGGATTTTTTCGGCGCCAGGGTGGCCAATAACTGGTTTGCCCAAGGCTTGGTCAAACCCGGCAAACCGGTGCACACCATCCGCTACCCAGGCGATTACGGCGTGGCCCATCAATGGGCTTATCTGCCGGACGTAGCGCGTACAATGCTTGAGTTGATTGAGCGTCGTGCCAGTCTTGGCGCCTTCGCCTGCTTTCATATGGCTGGGTACATGGATGCGGACGGTACGCAGATGGCTAAGACGATCCAGCGTGTGGTGCTGCGCAGGACGGGCCAGCAATCCAGGGTCGGCGCGTTTCCCTGGTGGTTGTTGAACTGGGCGGCGCCTTTTGTCGTCACCGTGCGTGAGATGCAGGAGATGCGCTACCTGTGGCAAACACCGTTGCGCCTGGATAACCAGCGCCTGCTCGCGACGCTCGGCCATGAGCCCCACACACCGCTGGAACAGGCGGTGGAGGCCACCCTGGTTGGCCTGGGTTGCCTGCCTACTTGCGTTTGATCAGGTGTGCATACACGGCGAGGTTGACCACCACCACCACGGCCCCCAGCACTAATTGAGTATTCGCAGTCAGCCCGGCGGGGTAGATCAGCGTCAGAATGTAATGCTCGATAAACCCACCGCCATAACCATCCTGCCCGGCCAAGTGGCGAAACAGGTTTTCCCAACGGGTGAGTGGGCAGGGCAGGTGCAGCACCTCCACCGCGATGCCCCAGGCAACGGCGGGCAGGTGCAGCCACATTACCCTGGGCCACTTCAGGGTGAGCAGGCCGCCGAACAGCACGAACAGGATAAAGGCCAGGTGGAACAGCACGAGGCCGTCGGCGGCTAGGCGGTAGAGCATGTTTGAGCTCGATGTGAGGTGAAGGGGTACGTGAATTTTTGCAGCGCGCCGTTATAGCTCCAGTTGACTGGCATTGATACCGAACGCTTTGGCTATCTTTTCCCGCGTGGTGCGGCGGGGTTTGCTGACCGCTTCCTGCTGGGCAAATGCCGATTGTGAAATACCCAGGCGTTTGGCGACTTCTTCCTGGGTCAGGCTCAGGTGCTCGCGCCACGCGCGAATAGGTGTTGCGCCATCCACCAGGCTGCTGACTACCGCATGGGGGATCAGGTTTGGATCGTTTTGCTGCGCCACATAGTGTTCATAGGGAATCACCACATAGGCTGGCTCGCCCTGCGTATTGTGGATGATCTGTACGGCAGTAGGTTCGCTCGTCACGTTTTTTAACCTCTTGGATGCTGACGACCTGGATGCTGCCGTCCCAGTCGAAAAGGACCCGGTAATGACCTACCCGCAAGCGATAGCTGTGAGGATGGTTAACCAGTGCCTTGACGTTGATTGCATCGGGCATGTGTTCAAGAGCGGACACGGCATCGCGTACCTGTTGCTGATGATACGAATGCAACCGAAGCAATTGTTTGACGGCTTTTCGCGTCCATTGGATTGAATTCATGGGAGGTTAATAAGTCTTTTATAAGGTTTGCAATCGGTATTTTCAGATCCGCGTCAACGGGTCATGACGTTTTCCTCTCAAACCCTAGACGGCCGCCGTCAGCGCCGACGGGTAAAACTGTTGCGTGGTATGAATCAACGGAAGGCCCACGAAGGTTGCTTGCAGGCAACGAGGGCCGTTATTGTGCTGAATCCTTTTAGTCCTCGCCCCAAGGTTGTGTTGTGATGAATGCACCGCGTACCGCTGTCCCGATCAAAGCCGTGATTTTCGATATGGACGGGTTGTTGCTGGATACCGAAGGCATCTACACCGAAGTCACGCAGATCATTGCCGAACGCTATGGTCGTACCTACGACTGGGGCATCAAGCAGCACATCATCGGGCGGGGTGCCCAGGATTTGGCCGATTACGTGGTCAAGGCCCTGGACCTGCCGATCACGCCCGCCGAGTTTCTGGAAATACGCGAACCGCTGATGAGCGAGCGCTTTCCCAAGGCCTTGGGTATGCCCGGTGCCGAGGCGTTGGTGCGGCACTTGAAGGCGCACAATATTCCGATTGCGGTGGGCACCAGTTCATCGCGTAACTCGTTTGGCCACAAGACCACCCTGCACCGTGAATGGTTTGGCCTGTTCGACACCATCGTCACCGCTGACGACCCGGAAGTAGGCGCTGCCAAGCCCGCGCCGGATATCTTCCTCACCGCCGCGCGCCGGTTGGGTGTAGCGCCTGAGGATTGTCTGGTGTTCGAAGATTCGCCGTTCGGCGTGACGGCGGCGAAGGCTGCGCACATGACCGCTATTGCGGTGCCCGATGAGGCGATGGCTGACAGCAAGTACCAGCATGCTGACCAGATTATTCGCAAGCTCGCCGACTTTGATTTGGCCGCCTACGGCTTGCCCCCCATGGCCTGACCCCGCGCGGTCAAAAATGTGGGAGCTGGCTTGCTCGCGAATGCAGGGTGTCAGTCAGTAGATTTATCAACTGACTCACCGTATTCGCGAGCAAGCCCGCTCCCACATTTGGGTTGCGGTTCTGCAAAAATCAGGCGCTGAAACCACCATCGATGGTCAGGCTGGCGCCCGTGATATAGCCGGCCTCCGGCCCGGCCAGATAGGCCACAAAACTGGCAATCTCCTCCACATGCCCATACCGTCCTACCGCCATCAACCCGATCAGGCTTTCGGCAAAATCACTGTTCGCCGGGTTCATATCGGTGTCCACCGGCCCAGGCTGCACGTTGTTGATGGTGATGCCCCGTGGCCCCAGGTCCCGCGCCAATCCCTTGGTCAACCCCACCAGCGCCGCCTTGCTCATGGCGTAGGGCCCGCCACCGCCAAAGGGCATGCGTTCGGCGTTGGTGCTGCCGATATTGATCACGCGGCCACCTTCGCCCATGTGCTTGGCGGCTTCCTGGGTGGCGATAAACACGCTGCGTACATTGATCGCCAAGGTCTGGTCGAAGTCTTCCAGCTTGAATTCGTCCAGCGGCGCGATGGCCAGCACGCCAGCGTTATTCACCAGGATATCCAGGCGTCCAAACGCCTCGACCGTGGTGTTGACCGCCGCGCGAATCGCCGTGGCATCGGCGCTGTCGGCGTGAATCGCCAGAGCCTGCCCCCCTGCGCCGATCACCTCGTTCTGCAGTGTTTCAGCCTTGGCGGCCGAGCTGGCGTAGGTAAAGGCAACCGCTGCCCCCTGGGCGGCGAGGCGCTTGACGATGGCGGCGCCGATGCCGCGGGAACCGCCTTGAATCAAGGCGACTTTGCCGGTGAGGTTGTGTGTGGTCATGTCGATCTCCGAGGTAGTTGATGGAGCGAGTATCGACCTCGCCCGCGCTGCTCGGTAGCCCGTGGTTGCTATAGTCTGTGTAAACCAAAAGTTTAGAGTGGAGCGATATGGAAAGCTTTGGCAGTATCGAATGCTTTGTGCGCAGCGCCGAGGGTGGCAGCTTTGCCGAGGCTGCACGGCACCTGAGCCTCACTCCCGCAGCGGTGGGTAAAAGCGTCGCCAAGTTGGAGGCGCGCCTCGGGGTGCGGCTGTTCCAGCGCAGCACTCGGCGTCTGGCGCTGACCGAAGCCGGCAAGGTGTTCCTGGCGGAAGTCAGCGGCAGCCTCACCACCATTCAGAATGCGGTCGCCAACCTGGCCAGTGCCGAAGGGCGGCCGGTGGGCACGCTCAAGGTCAGCATGGGGCCAGTGTTCGGCAATCGGTATGTGGTGCCGTTGTTGGGCGAATTCATGCAGCGCTGTCCGGATATCAGCCCGGATTGGCATTTTGATAACCGCCAGGTCGACCTGATCGGGCAAGGCTTCGATGCGGCCATCGGTGGCGGGTTTGATCTGCCCCAAGGCGTGGTGGCGCGCAAGTTGACCCCGGCGCACCGGGTGCTGGTGGCGTCGCCGGATTACCTGGCGCGCCGCCTGCCGGTGCTGGCGCCCGATGACCTGTCGCACTGCCTTGGCATCTTGATTCGCTCGCCGCAGACTGGCCGGGTGCGTTCATGGCAACTGACCCACCGTGAGCGCGAGCACAGCCCACTGGTACTGAAGCCAGCCATGACCATGAGCGACTCCGAAGCCGCCTGCTGCGCCAGTGCCCAGGGCCTTGGCATCGCGCTGGTGAGCATGCCAATGGCCGTGCCGTTCCTGGTCAGCGGTGCGTTGGTGCGAGTGTTACCCGATTGGTATGTGGACGACGGCAATATTTCCATCTACTACGCCGAGCATAAGTTGCTGCCGGGCAAGACGCGGGCGTTTGTGGATTTCATTATTGAGCAGTTCGCCGAGCAGAAACTGGCTCAACGATTCAGTGCCATCTGAGCAGGGCCTTGCATCGAGTCGTGGCCATCGCGGGCAAGCCCGGCTCCCACAGTAATCGCAATCCAATGTGGGAGTCGGGCTTGCCCGCGATGCAGGCGCATCGGTCTACCGCCCGAACTTGCCCGGCCATCCAATGACTTTCTTCGGCCGCGGCGCCGCATACGTCCTGATCTTCGAGGTCGACAACCCCAACCGCACCAACGACTCGGCCACCATCACCGCCGCCGTCACTCCGTCCACCACTGGCACCCCGGTGCGCTGGCGGATCTGCTCATCCAGCCCGGCCATGCCGCCGCAGCCCAGGCAGATCACCTCGGCCTTGTCGTCGCGGATGGCCAGTTCGGCCTGGCGCACGATGGCCTCCATGGCGCCCAGCGGGTCTTCTTCCAGTTCCAGCACCGCCATGCCGCTGGCGCGCACCGAAGCACAACGCTGGTAGAGGCCGGCGAGTTTCAGCCGGTCTTCAATCAGCGGCACAGTGCGGTCCAGGGTGGTCACCACCGAGTAGGCGTGCCCCAGGAACATCGCGGTGCTGGCCGCCGCTTCGGTGATATCCACCACCGGCACATTGAGCAGTTCCTGCAGGCCTTCACGGCCATGTTCGCCATAGCCGGCCTGGATCACCGCATCAAAGGGCTGGTCGTAGGCCATTACCCGATCCATCACGGCGATGGCTGCCAGATAGCTTTCAAAATTGCCTTCCACCGATTCTGCGCCGAAGTACGGGGTGAGCCCGTCAATCTCGGTGCCCGGTGAAGCCACGGCCCGTGCTTGCTGGGCAATGGTGTCGGTGATGGATTCGGTGGTGTTGACGTTGACCACGAGGATACGCATGGAAAGTCCTTGTTTAATGACTGACGTTATCGACGGCAATGCTTTCGCCGCTGACATCGGCGTAGTGCGGTTGACGCTTGGCAATCAGCAGGTACAGCAACCCTGCAATGCCGGCGCCAAACAACCAGGAAAACGGCGAGACGCTGGCAAACCCCGGCAACAGCGCCAGCAGGATGGCGATCACCGCCGCCGGAATGAACGCCGCCACCGCACGCATATTCACCCCCCGGCTGTAGTAATAAATGCCTTGGGGGTCTTCGCTGTACAGCTGCGGCACATCCACCTGGCTTTTACGGATCAGCCAGTAATCGACCATGATCACCCCGTACAACGGCCCCAGCAGCGCGCCGAGGCCAGAGAGGAAATACACGATCACCAGTGGGCTGTTATAGAGGTTCCACGGCAGGATCAGCACGGCAACGAAGGCGCTGATCAGTCCGGCGCGGCGAAAGTTCAGGTACTTGGGCGCCAGGTTGCTTAATACAAAGGCCGGGGCGACGAAGTTGGCCATGATGTTCACCGCCACGGTGACGATCAGGAAGGCCAGGCAGCCGAGCACGAGAAAGAAGGTGTTGGGGATCGCCGCGATGATTTCGGTCGGGCTTTCGATCACGCGGCCATTGAGCTGGAACTGCCCGCCGCACAGCAGCACGGTGATGGCGGCGAACACCAGGATATTCACCGGCAGGCCCCAGAAGTTGCCGACCTGGATAGTCCTGCGGCAGGGTGAGGAACGGGCGAAGTCGCAGAAGTTGAGGATCAAGGTGCCGTAGATGGCCAGCCACAGCGCGCCGCCGGCAAAGATATTGCGCCACATCTCGCCGCCACTCAGGGGCTCGCGGATCGACCAGGCAATTTGCCCGTTCGCCTGGAAGTACATCCAGCCGGCCAGTGCGGCCACGGTCAGCAGAATCACCGGCCCGGCGAAGCCTTCATAGCGACGTACCATTTCCATGCCATAGGCGAGAATCACCAACTGCACCAGCCAGATCGCCACAAAGCACGCCCAACCCAGGGTCGACAGCCCCAGAATCGAGTCGTGGTCATAATCGGCAAAGCCTGGATGAATGGCGGTCAGCAGCACGCGGAAAACTACCGAGGCCAGGTAGGTCTGGATCCCAAACCAGGCAATCGCAATTACCGCCCGAATCAACGCCGGAATCTGCGCCCCATGAATGCCGAAGCTGATACGGCTGATAACCGGAAACGGCACACCGGTCTTCTGCCCCATGTAGCCCGACAAGTTCATAAAGAAGTACACCAGCGCCGCGCCGATCCCCAGGGACAGCAATATTTGCCAGCCGCCCAGGCCTAATGCATAGAGGCCGATGGCGAATGAGTAGTTGGCGATGTTGTGCACGTCATTGGTCCACAACGCGAAGATGCTATAGCGCCCCCAGCGTCGGCCTTCGACCTTGGTGGGCGCCAGGTCCTTGTTGTGCAGGCGCGGGCTGAGTACCAGCGGACCGGGGCCGGCGGCCGCAGGGTTTAACGGGGAGGAGGGCAGATCCAGTGCGAGGGTGTTCGAGAGACTTGTACGCATTCCGGCAGGCTCCAGCGCATCTGCAGCAAAGCGGCGGATGGCAAAGTGTATGTAGGTTTTGTATTGATTGTATACAAAGCGCACTTCTGCCTAAGCCATATGCGTGCCAGTTCTCGATATATGAAAATCTTGGCTAATTTCGTTTTTATATAGGTTGAGAATAACTCACTGAATTACGGACACTATAAGTTGACCGTTTGAACAGGTATTTATTTTTTTGTTAATTGGAGGGCTATTTATAGACGGCGCCATTGGCGCAGAGAGATGTTACGTTTTGGTGCGTTGTATATTAAGTTGCACACAAAAATGGCACTTATGGTTACAAGGTTGTGTACAAGATTTACCCGGCCGAAAGGAAATCTCGCTTTCTGTAGGAGCGAGCAAGTTCGCTCCTACAGAGGCGGTGGCATGAGAGGCTCAAGCCTTGCTGATGATATTCCCCGCATGCAGCCCGCATTCCTTCTGCGTGGCTTCTTCCCACCACCAGCGGCCTTCGCGCTCATGCTGGCGGGGCAGTACCGGCCGGGTGCAGGGCTCGCAGCCGATGCTGATGAAGCCGCGCTCATGCAGGCTGTTGTACGGCAGCTCCAGCATGCGGATGTAGCCCCACACCTCTTCGCTGGTCATCTGCGCCAGCGGGTTGAACTTGTACAGGGTGCGTTCCGGCGTGGAGAACGCCGTGTCGATTTCCAGCGCCGCCACCTGGCTGCGAGTGCCGGGGCTCTGGTCGCGGCGCTGGCCGGTGGCCCAGGCGCTGACACCTGCGAGTTTGCGGCGCAGCGGTTCGATCTTGCGGATGCCGCAGCATTCGCCATGGCCGTCCTTATAGAAGCTGAACAGGCCTTTCTCTTTGACGAAGGGCTCCAGCTTGCTCGGGTCTGGCGAGATCAGCTCGATGTCGATCTTGTAGAACTCACGCACCTGCTCGATAAACCGGTAGGTCTCCGGATGCAGGCGGCCGGTGTCGAGGCTGAACACCTTGACGTTCTTGTTCAGCTTCCAGGCCATGTCCACCAGCACCACATCCTCGGCACCGCTGAAGGAAATCCACAGGTCATCGCCGAACTGGCTGAATGCCAGCTTGAGAATGTCCTGGGCAGACTTGTTGGCATAAGTCGTGGCGAGTTCAACGACGTCGAAGGCTTGGTTCATCAGGACGGTTCCTACAGGTCAGTGGCGCTGAGCGCTCTCTAGGAGGGCGATGGTATCAAAAACTGTCCCGCGTTGCGGCGGCTGGCTTGAGTCGCTAGAGTTCGGCAGTCCTTTTGCTCGCTCAACTAACAACATCTAATAGGAGTGTCGTGTGGAAATTGCCTGCCTTGACCTGGAAGGGGTACTGGTTCCGGAAATCTGGATCGCCTTTGCCGAGAAAACCGGCATTGAGTCCCTGCGGGCCACCACCCGTGACATCCCCGACTACGACGTGCTGATGCAACAGCGCCTGCGTATCCTCGACGAGCATGGGCTCAAGTTGGCCGATATCCAGGCCGTGATCGCCACACTCAAGCCGCTGGACGGCGCGATCGAGTTCGTCAACTGGCTGCGCGAGCGCTTTCAGGTGGTGATCCTGTCCGACACCTTCTATGAGTTCTCCCAGCCGCTGATGCGTCAGCTGGGGTTCCCGACCTTGCTTTGCCACCGCTTGATCACCGATGAAAACGACCGGGTAGTCAGCTACCAACTGCGCCAGAAAGACCCCAAGCGCCAATCAGTGCTGGCATTCAAGACCCTCTACTACCGCGTGATCGCTGCCGGTGATTCCTACAACGACACCAGCATGCTGGGTGAAGCTGACCGTGGGATTCTGTTCCATGCGCCGGACAATGTGATTCGCGAATTCCCGCAGTTCCCGGCGGTGCATACGTTTGAAGACTTGAAGAAAGAGTTTATCAAGGCGTCGAATCGGCAGATGAGCCTGTAAGTTATGCGGCGCGGCTGATTGCCCCATCGCAGGCAAGCCAGCTCCCAGCTTCGACCCTGTAACGTCAAACGACGCGGTCAACTGAGGGAGCCGGGGTTGCCCGCGATGGCGTCGGCTCCGTCACCGCCTAACCCTCGGCCAGCAAGCGCTCATAAGGAATACGCAAGCCTTCATGCAGGCGTTTGATCATCGCCAGGCTCAGCTTGCGCTTGTGGTTCAGCACCTCTGACACCCGCCCACTGGTGCCGATAAACGGCTCCAGATCGCGGGCGGTCATGCCCAATTGCTCCATGCGAAACTTGATAGCTTCTACCGGATCCGAAGGGGGCATGGGGTAATGCTCGGCTTCGTACTTCTCGATGAGGATTGCCAGGATTTCCAGCTCATCACCTTCAGGCGAGCCGGGTAGTGCTCCCCATATCTGCTCGACTCGTACGAGTGCCGCAGTCAGGTCTTCCTGGGAGTGAATAGGTTTGATGTTCATCACGCAGTCTCCGCGTTGATCTGGTCGTACTGAGCGTGGGTCCCCACGAACCGTATAAACCCTAGTTGTCGCTGGTAGTCGATGGCCATGATCACTCGATACTTGTTGCCGCCGACGTTGAACACGACCCTGCCGCCCTTAAGAATGCTCGCTGTTCTGAGCTCGGCCTTGAGTGCTTGCGGTGTTGGATAATTGGCCTTTTCCATGTGCCGATACCACTCGACCAGCGGTGTTCTGGCGTCGCTATAAGCTGAATGGCTTTCCCAGAATATTCGTAGGGTAGAGAGAGCGATTATCCGCATCGCTTCAACCTCCCGTTTTGGGAGATCATAGGTGCGATTGCGCGGTTAGGCAATCTCGGAAATATTTCCAGACGAGGAGGCAGTCGCTTCATGTGATCCTTCACAGGTGGCGGTGGACGGTCGATCCGGACGCTATCTGCAAGCGTCTATTCCGTCCACAGCGGTTCTGATTCAGGCTTTTTCTATCGCATGGCGTTCTACTCGAACGCTAGGCAGGGGCTGTGCCCTACAGGTTTTCCAACGTTTGTAACAACACCCGCACCTTCGTCAGAGACTCCTGATACTCCGCCTGCCACTGCGAATCCGCCACAATCCCGCCGCCACCCCAGCAACACACCTGCCCATCCTTGACCAGCAAGCTGCGAATCGCGATGGAACTGTCCATCTCGCCGCGCACGTCCAGGTACACCAGCGAGCCGCAATACAACCCGCGGCGGGTGGGTTCAAGCTCGTCGATGATCTGCATGGCGCGAATCTTCGGCGCGCCGGTGATGGAGCCGCCAGGGAAGCTGCCGGCGATCAGGTCGAGGGCGTCTTTGTCGTCGGCCAATATGCCAGTGACGCTGCTCACCAGGTGGTGCACGTTGGGGTAGCTTTCCAGGCTGAACAATTCCGGCACGTTCACCGAGCCGATGCGGCAGCTGCGGCCAAGGTCGTTGCGCAGCAGGTCGACGATCATCAGGTTTTCTGCGCGGTCCTTGGGGCTGGCCAGCAGTTCGGCGGCGTTGGCGGCATCCTCTTCTGGCGTCAGGCCGCGAGGGCGGGTGCCCTTGATCGGGCGAGTCTCGACCTGGCGTTCGCTGATGCGCACAAATCGTTCCGGCGACAGGCTCAGCACCGCGCCGTCATCCGGCAGGCTCTGGAACCCGGAAAACGGTGTCGGGCAGGCCTCGCGCAGGGCGCAGTAGGCCGCCCACGGGTCGCCGCTACAAGGTGCGCGAAAGCGTTGGGTAAAGTTGACCTGGTAGCAGTCGCCGGCCTGAATGTAATCCTGAATACGCAGGATGGCCTGCTGATATGCCTCCAGGCTGAGGTCCGGCGCCATGGGGCCCTGAAGCTTGAAGGCGGTGGGCGCGCTGCCCGTTGCATGACTGAACAGAGCGATCAGCCGTTGCCGCTCGCTATCGGCCAGCACCGGGTGAAACACCAGCTGGCTGGTGCGCGCCTGGTGATCGCTGACCAGCGCCCAGGCATACAACCCCAGGCGCGCATCCGGCAGGTGCAGGTCGTCCACGGCCAGGCGTGCAACCTGTTCCAGGTGCCGGCCGAAGTCATAGCTCAAGTAACCGATCAAACCGCCGGCAAAGGGCAATTCAACCCCAGCAGGCAGGGCGGCCTCACCCAACTGCGCCAGGTTCTCTCGCAAGCGTTGCAGGAAATCGCCGCCGCTTTCATCCGGCCCAACCGTCAAGGTTGCTTCAGGCCAGGCGCTGAGCAGGTCATAGCGCCCCCGCTCGGCAGCCGGGCGGCCGCTGTCGAGCAGCACCGCGCCAGGCGCATGGCGAATAGCCGCAAAGTACTCGGCGGGGTTGGCCCGGTAGGGTAAGGGGTAAACGGAACAGGTCGACATGCGAGGGTGAATCAGCCAGTGGCGTGGGGGAGGGGATTGTAGTCCTCTGTAGGACTTGCTCCTAGGGGGGATGTCGGTGATAGCTCGATAGAGGGCATAGCCTGGGGGATGGATGGCTTGTCAGAAAGCTATCGCAGGCAAGCCAGCTCCCACCTAGCGAGCCCGGGCTTGCCTGCGATGCGCTGCTTAACCTTCAACCGGCGGAATATGCCCGAACATCTCCTGCACGAACTTCACCCGTTCTTCTGGGGTTTCTGTCACCCCGGCCGCCTTGAGTTCTTCCAGCCGCGCCTCCACCGCATGGGTGCGCAAGGTCAAGCCGCAGTCGTTGGCAATCTGGATGTTCAGCCCTGGCCGTGCGTTCAGCTCAAGGATCAGCGGGCCTTTTTCCTGATCCAGCACCATGTCCACGCCGATATAACCCAGCCCGCACAGCTCATAGCAGCCGGCTGCGAGTTTCATGAAACCGTCCCAGTTGGGCAGTTGCACGCCATCCACCGCGTTGGTGGTGTCGGGGTGCTTGGTGATGATGTTGTTCAGCCAGGTGCCGCGCAGGGTCAGGCCGGTGGCCAGGTCTACACCCACGCCGATCGCGCCCTGGTGCAGGTTGGCCTTGCCGCCGGACTGGCGGGTGGGCAAGCGCAGCATCGCCATCACCGGGTAACCCATCAGCACGATGATGCGGATGTCCGGCACGCCTTCATAGCTGATGCTCTTGAAGATCTGGTCGGGCACCACGCGGTACTCGATCAACGCGCGGTCGCGGTGGCCGCCGAGGGAGTACAGGCCGGTGAGGATGCTGGAAATCTGGTGCTCGATCTCTTCATGGCTGATGATCTTGCCGGACACCGTGCGATAGCGCCCTTCAAAACGGTCTGCAACCACCAGGATGCCGTCGCCACCGGCGCCCTGGGCGGGCTTGATCACGAAGTCGCTGCGCCCGCCGATGATCTCGTCGAGCTTGTCGATTTCCTTTTCGGTGGAGATCACCCCGTACATTTCCGGTACATGGATACCGGCGGCCAGCGCCCGTTCCTTGGTAATGATCTTGTCATCCACTATCGGGTACAGGCTGCGCTTGTTGTACTTGAGCACGTAGTCGGCATTACGCCGGTTAATGCCCATGATCCCCCGCGCTTCCAGGGCCTTCCAGGTCTTCCAGAAGCCGAACATCAAGAGTCAGCCTTCAGGAACGCCTTGAAACGCACCAGCTCGGTGAGGCGATAGCCGCGGTAGCGACCCATGGCCAGCATGAAGCCCACCAGGATCAACAGGATCGCCGGGAAGGTGAACACGAAGTAGACCAACTCCGGCACGCTCATGATCAGGTGCGCCAGGGACGCAGCGAACAGCGTGCCAATCGCCACTTTCAGCGCATGGTTGGCGCCACGCTCCTCCCAGGTAATCGACAGGCGTTCGATGGTCATGGTCAGGATCACCATCGGGAACAGCGCCACCGACAAGCCGCGTTCCAGCCCCAGCTTGTGGCTGAACAGGCTGATGGCGGCAATCAGCACCACCACAAAGGTCAGCACCACCGACAGCCTCGGCAACATCTGCAGTTTCAAGTGTTCCAGGTAGGACCTGAGTGATAACCCCAGTGCTGTGATAATTGTGAACAGCACAATCCCGAAGCCCAGTTGCGTCTCGCGGAACGCCAGGGCGATCAGCACCGGTGTGAAGGTACCCAGGGTTTGCAGGCCAATCAGGTTGCGCAGGATCAGAATCACCAGCACGCCAATCGGGATCATCACCATGATCATGAAGGTCTGCTGGGTTTGCAGCGGCAGGCCGTACAGTGAGTATTCGAGGAAGTTGGCGTCGGTGTTTTCGTCCGTCAGCTTGGCCAGGCGGATGGCATTCATCTCGCTGTTGTTCAGGCTGAAGGTCACCATGGCTTTCTTGCCGCCATCGACGGTGATCAGGTTTTCATCGCCGGTCCACCATAGCAGGCGGTCGGCGGGCAGGCCCTGTTCGCCAGTTTCCGGGTTGAAGTACAGCCAGTCGTTGCCGTTGAAACTGCGCAGCCACAGTTCCGGGGTTTGCGGCTGGTCGGCCACCAGGCGGATGGTGTGGACTTTCTCTACCGGCACGTGGGCGATGGACAGCAGCAGTTCGACGATCTTGGCTTTGTGCGGCGTCGAGGGGTCGCCGGCCAGCAGCAACTTCACATTGTCGTCGTTGAGGTTGTTGGTGCGCTTGATGGCTTCACTGATAAAGGTTTCGACGTCGGCCGAGTGCTGGCGGATCGGGGCCAGCAAGGCTTCGGCGGCGATCTTTTCCGGGCCTTCCACGGCGATGCTGTCGCGGAAGGTCGGGCCTTTGATCTTGATCTTTTCGCCGCTGTAGCGCTTGGTCAGCACCAGGCGGTAATAGAGGGTCTGGTTGCCCTTGGCCCGGCGCGCCGACCAGGTGACCTTGCGGTTGCCGTCGATGCGGTTGACGCTCACCCCGTAGTTGTTCGAGATAAAGCTCTCATTGAGGCTGACGAAGTCGCGGCTCAAGGGCGGCACGAACATCTGGATCTTGACCGGGTCTTTCGGGTTGGCGACGAACTCGACCTTGGCGTCGATGTTCCACAAGTCGTCGGTGGCATCTTCGGTGACGGGAATTCCCAGCACGAAGATCTGATAGGCGGTGACCGAAATGCCCAGCACCACCAGCAAGGTGATCAGGATTTTCAGGTGCAGGGTCAGAGAGCGCATTCGGTTTACTCGGCGGTATTAAGCGTCGGCGGCGCAGGCGGGTTTGCCTGCTGCATATTTAAGACTGGGGTCGACCAGCGCATCAAAGCGTTTCAAGGCTTCGGAGCCAATCAGCAGCGGGTATTGGAATGCGCTGCGGTCAGTCAAGTTCACTTCGATGCTGCGTAAAGCACTGCCCATGCAAATATCCAACGCAATCACTGGGCGGGCGGTGTAGTTCTTGTCCTCATCGGGGTCGTAGTCGCCGGCGCGGCGCTTGATTTTGCTGACACGCGCCAGGGGCAGTTCGATGGGGTGGGAATGGGCGGTGTCGATGGCCAGGTAGAAGCGTACCCAGGATTCGCCATTACGCTTGAAGCGCTTGATATCGCGGGCACTCAACGAGGCGGTCTTGGCGCCGGTGTCGAGTTTGGCCGCCACTTCCAGGTCGATACCCGCAAGCTTGGCGTATTCATTCAGGCCGTACACGGTCTTCTCGGCGCCAGCGCCAAGGCTCGGTATGCACAGCAGGCACATCACTAGTAGGTAAGGCTTGAGTCTCATAAATCCTGAGGCAGGGCAGTGCACTGTTCATTTCATGGGGACTGGCATTGCTGCGCAATCTCGGGTGCGCCCTTTCATCATCTGATGTCAGGCAAAAGCGGCGGGCATTCTAACATGATGCTTTTTTGGCGCCAGCGCTGGCAGGCGGCCATGCCTGGGCGGGCGATTGATGGGGTTATTAGACGATTGTCGACAATGTGTATTTATTCTTTGACTATGAGAGGCTTATTGGCTAGTTTTTGCGGCATTGATTTTAAAGGTGTCGACAATATGCTGGAGCAACTGGAAAAACCATCGGTGGCACCAGACGATTCCCAGACCATGTCAGAGAACGTCTTCCGGCGTATCCAGGCCGCCATCGTCAAAGGCGAAATCGCCCCCGGTAGCAAGATTTCCGAGCCGGAGCTGGCGCGCACCTACGGCATCAGTCGCGGCCCGCTGCGCGAAGCGATCCATCGCCTGGAAGGCCAGCGCCTGCTGGTGCGGGTGCCTCATGTCGGCGCACGCGTGGTGTCTTTGAGTCACGCCGAGCTGGTCGAGCTGTATGAGATTCGCGAGTCCTTAGAGGGCATGGCCTGTCGTCTGGCCGCCGAGCGCATGACTGACGCAGAGATCGAGGAGCTGCGCCAGGTGTTGCACACCCACGAACGGGATGCGGCGTTCCAGGCCGGTGTCGGCTATTACCAGCAGGAAGGCGACTTCGATTTTCACTACCGCATCATTCAAGGTGCCGGTAACCGCACCCTCACCCAAATGCTCTGCGGCGAGCTGTATCAACTGGTGCGCATGTACCGCATCCAGTTCTCCGCCACCCCCAATCGTCCACGCCAGGCCTTTGCCGAGCATCACCGCATTCTCGACGCTATTGCCGATCGCGACGGTGAACTGGCCGAACTGTTGATGCGCCGGCATATCGGCGCCTCCAAACGCAACATTGCCCGTCACTTCCCGGACGGTGCGCCTTCATCACGAGGTGAGTCATGAGTTCCAACAACAACAGCACTCCCGGCCAGCGTTTCCGTGACGCCGTCGCCAGCGAACAGCCCTTGCAAGTGGTGGGCGCCATCAATGCCAACCATGCGCTCTTGGCCAAGCGCGCCGGCTTCAAGGCGATTTACCTGTCAGGTGGCGGTGTAGCCGCCGGCTCCCTGGGCGTGCCGGACTTGGGCATCACCGGCCTGGATGACGTGCTCACCGACGTGCGCCGCATTACCGACGTGTGCGACCTGCCGCTGCTGGTGGACGTGGACACCGGTTTCGGCTCCTCGGCGTTCAACGTGGCACGTACCGTCAAGTCGATGATCAAGTTCGGCGCCGCCGCCATCCATATCGAAGACCAGGTGGGCGCCAAGCGCTGCGGTCATCGCCCCAACAAAGAAATCGTGTCCCAGCAGGAAATGGTCGACCGCATCAAGGCCGCCGTGGATGCGCGCACCGATGACAGCTTCGTGATCATGGCGCGCACCGACGCCCTGGCGGTCGAGGGCCTGGAGTCCGCGCTGGAGCGTGCCGCCGCGTGCATCGAGGCCGGTGCCGACATGGTGTTCCCGGAAGCCATCACTGAACTGGAGATGTACAAGCTGTTCGCCTCCCGCGTGAAGGCGCCGATCCTGGCGAACATCACCGAGTTCGGCGCCACACCGCTGTACACCACCGAACAGTTGAAATCTGCGGATGTTTCCATTGTGCTGTACCCGCTCTCGGCTTTCCGTGCCATGAACAAGGCCGCCGAGAATGTCTACACCGCGATTCGTCGCGACGGTACCCAGCAGAATGTGATCGACACCATGCAAACGCGCATGGAGCTTTACGATCGCATCGACTACCACACCTTCGAGCAGAAGCTCGACGCGCTGTTCGCCGCGAAAAAATAAACCCTGTGGTTCCCTGAACAACTACAAAATTGGAGAACGAACATGGCTGAAGCAAAAGTATTGAGTGGTGCTGGCCTGCGTGGCCAGGTCGCCGGGCAGACGGCACTGTCCACCGTGGGCCAGGCCGGCGCCGGCCTGACCTACCGTGGCTACGACGTACGCGAACTGGCCGCCGACGCCCAGTTTGAAGAAGTCGCCTACTTGCTGCTGTACGGTGAACTGCCAACCCAGGCCGAACTGGCCGCTTACAGCAACAAGCTGAGCAAACTGCGTGACCTGCCCCAGGCCCTGAAAGAAGTGCTCGAACGCATCCCCGCCGACGCCCATCCGATGGACGTGATGCGCACCGGGTGCTCGTTCCTTGGCAATATCGAGCCGGAGAAAGATTTCAGCGTGCAGCGCGATGTCACCGACCGCCTGCTCGCCGCGTTCCCGGCGATCATGTGCTACTGGTATCGCTTCAGCCACGACGGCCAGCGCATCGACTGCGTGACCGACGAGCCGAGCATCGGTGGCCACTTCCTGCACCTGCTGCATGGCAAGAAACCGAGCGAGCTGCACGTCAAAGTGATGAACGTGTCGCTGATCCTCTACGCTGAACACGAATTCAACGCTTCGACCTTCACCGCACGGGTGTGTGCATCGACATTGTCCGACCTGTATTCCTGCGTCACCGCTGCCATCGGCTCCCTGCGCGGCCCGCTGCACGGCGGTGCCAACGAAGCGGCGATGGAAATGATCGAACGTTTCTCCTCGGCCCAGGAAGCGGTTGAAGGCACCCTTGGCATGTTGGCGCGCAAAGACAAGATCATGGGCTTTGGCCACGCGATCTATAAAGACAGCGATCCGCGCAATGAAGTGATCAAGGGCTGGTCGAAAAAGCTCGCTGACGAAGTGGGCGACACCGTGTTGTTCCCGGTCTCCGAAGCCATCGACAAGACCATGTGGGAACAGAAGAAGCTGTTTCCTAACGCCGATTTCTACCATGCCTCGGCGTACCACTTCATGGGCATCCCGACCAAGCTGTTCACGCCGATTTTCGTATGCTCGCGCCTGACTGGCTGGGCTGCGCACGTGTTCGAGCAGCGCGCCAACAACCGCATCATCCGTCCAAGCGCCGAGTACACCGGCGTTGAGCAGCGCAAGTTCGTGCCAATCGAACGTCGCTGAATGGGATGGGCTGTGCCCGCTGGCTCATGTGCTTTTTTGTGGGAGCTGGCTTGCCTGCGATGGCATCACCTCGGTGTACCTGTCACACCACAGTGATGCCATCGCAGGCAAGCCAGCTCCCACAGGAAACAAAGCCAGTGTCGACAGTTCACCTTTCGAACTTACCGTGACCGAGTCCTGACGATGAACACTGAATTTCGCAAACCGCTCCCCGGCAGCCGCCTGGATTTCTTCGACGCCCGTGCGGCTGTCGAGGCAATCACCCCCGGCGCCTACGCCACGCTGCCCTACACTTCGCGCGTGCTCGCCGAGAACCTGGTGCGCCGTTGCGACCCGGCCACCCTCGACGCGTCCCTGAGCCAACTGATCGAGCGCAAGCGCGACCTCGACTTCCCGTGGTTCCCCGCCCGCGTGGTGTGCCATGACATCCTCGGCCAGACCGCTCTGGTCGACCTCGCCGGCCTGCGCGATGCCATCGCCCAGCAAGGCGGCGACCCGGCGCAGGTCAACCCGGTGGTGCCCACCCAGCTGATCGTCGACCATTCACTGGCCGTCGAGGCCGGTGGCTTTGACCCGCAAGCCTTCGAAAAAAACCGCGCCATTGAAGACCGTCGCAACGAAGACCGCTTCCACTTTATCGAGTGGACCAAAAAGGCCTTCAAGAACGTTGATGTGATCCCGCCGGGCAACGGCATCATGCACCAGATCAATCTGGAGAAAATGTCCCCGGTGATTCAAGTGCGTGACGGCGTGGCCTTCCCGGATACCTGTGTCGGCACCGACAGCCATACGCCTCACGTAGACGCCCTGGGGGTGATCGCCATCGGCGTCGGTGGCCTGGAAGCCGAGAGCGTGATGCTCGGCCGCGCGTCGTGGATGCGCCTGCCGGAAAGCGTGGGCGTGGAATTGACCGGCAAGCTGCAACCGGGCATCACCGCCACCGATATGGTGCTGGCGCTCACCGAATTCCTGCGCCAGCAGAAGGTGGTCGGCGCCTGGCTGGAGTTCTTCGGCGAAGGGGCGTCGGCACTCACTTTGGGTGACCGTGCCACCATCTCCAACATGGCCCCGGAGTACGGCGCCACCGCCGCGATGTTCTACATCGACGCGCAAACCATCGCTTACCTCAAACTCACCGGCCGCGAAGACGAACAAGTCGCCTTGGTCGAGCAATACGCACGTCACACCGGCCTGTGGGCGGACGACCTGAAAGGCGCGCAGTACGAGCGCAGCCTGAGCTTCGACCTCTCCAGCGTCGTGCGCAACATGGCCGGCCCGAGCAACCCCCATGCCCGCCTGGCCACCCGCGACCTGGCGTCAAAAGGCATCGCTGGCCAATGGGATGACGTGCCGGGGCAAATGCCCGACGGCGCGGTGATCATCGCCGCCATCACCAGCTGCACCAACACCAGCAACCCGCGCAACGTGATCGCCGCCGGCCTGTTGGCACGCAACGCCAACAAGCTGGGGCTGACCCGCAAGCCGTGGGTCAAGTCGTCTTTGGCGCCGGGCTCGAAAACCGTGGCCATGTACCTGGAAGAAGCCGGCCTGGGCCATGAGCTGGAAAAACTCGGTTTTGGCGTGGTGGCCTTTGCCTGCACCACCTGCAACGGCATGTCCGGCGCGCTCGACCCGGTGATCCAGCAAGAGATCATCGACCGCGACCTGTACGCCACCGCAGTGTTGTCGGGTAACCGCAACTTTGACGGGCGCATTCACCCTTACGCCAAGCAAGCCTTCCTGGCGTCGCCGCCGCTGGTGGTGGCCTATGCGATTGCCGGCACCATCCGTTTCGACATCGAGAAGGACGTGCTCGGCCTGGATGCCGACGGCAAGGAAATCCGCCTGCAAGACATCTGGCCGAGCGATGAAGAGATCGACGCGGTGGTCAAGGCTTCGGTAAAACCCGAGCAATTCCGTGCGGTGTATATCCCGATGTTCGCCATTCACGAAGACACCGGGCCCAAGGTCACGCCGCTGTACGACTGGCGCCCACAAAGCACCTATATCCGCCGCCCGCCGTACTGGGAAGGCGCGCTGGCCGGTGCACGACCGCTCAAGGGCATGCGCCCGCTGGCGGTGCTGCCGGACAACATCACCACCGACCACTTGTCGCCGTCCAACGCGATCATGCTGGACAGCGCCGCCGGTGAATACCTGGCGAAAATGGGCTTGCCCGAGGTCGACTTCAACTCCTACGCCACCCACAGGGGCGACCATTTGACGGCGCAGCGCGCCACCTTCGCCAACCCGAAACTGTTCAACGAAATGGTGCAGGAAAACGGCAAGGTCAAGCAGGGCTCTCTTGCGCGTATCGAGCCGGAAGGCAAGGTCACGCGGATGTGGGAAGCCATCGAGACTTACATGGAGCGCAAGCAACCGCTGATCATCATCGCCGGCGCCGACTATGGCCAAGGTTCGTCCCGCGACTGGGCGGCCAAGGGCGTACGCCTGGCCGGTGTGGAAGCGATTGCCGCCGAAGGCTTCGAGCGCATCCACCGCACCAACCTGGTGGGCATGGGCGTGTTGCCCCTGGAGTTCCTGCCAGGCACCGACCGCCACACCCTGCAAATCGACGGCAGTGAAACCTATGACGTGGTCGGCGAGCGCACCCCGCGTGCGCAACTGACCCTGGTGATCAACCGCAAGAATGGCGAACGTGTCGAGGTGCCAGTGACCTGCCGCCTGGACACCGCCGAAGAAGTGTCGATCTACGAAGCCGGTGGCGTGTTGCAACGTTTCGCCCAGGACTTCCTGGAATCAAAGGCGACCGCCTGAAGAGGATAACCATGGCACACGTAGCGCAAATCAAAATCCCCGCCACCTACATGCGTGGCGGCACCAGCAAGGGCGTGTTCTTCAGCCTCCAGGACCTGCCCGCCGCGGCGCAGGTGCCGGGCCCTGCACGCGACGCCTTGTTGCTGCGGGTGATTGGCAGCCCCGACCCCTATGACAAGCAGATCGACGGCATGGGGGGTGCCACCTCGAGCACCAGCAAGACCGTGATCCTGGCCAAAAGCAGCCGCGCCGATCACGACGTGGATTACCTGTTCGGCCAGGTCTCCATCGACAAGCCATTTGTCGATTGGAGCGGCAACTGCGGCAACCTGTCGGCGGCGGTGGGTTCGTTCGCCATCAGTGCTGGCCTGGTCGATGCGGCCCGCGTACCCCATAACGGCGTGGCCGTGGTGCGGGTGTGGCAGGCCAATATCGGCAAGACCATCATCGCCCACGTGCCAATCACTGACGGCGCGGTGCAGGAAACCGGCGACTTTGAACTGGACGGCGTGACCTTCCCGGCTGCCGAAGTGCAGTTGGAATTCATGGACCCCGCGGCGGAAGAAGAGGGCGGTGGTGGCTCGATGTTCCCCACTGGCAACCTCGTCGACGACCTGGAGGTACCCGGCGTCGGTACCTTCAAGGCCACGTTGATCAACGCCGGTATCCCGACGATTTTCATCAACGCCCAGGACTTGGGCTACACCGGTACCGAGCTGCAAGGCGCGATCAACAGCGACCCCAAGGCCCTGGCGATGTTCGAGACCGTGCGGGCGTATGGCGCGTTGCGCATGGGCCTGATCAAACACCTGGACGAAGCCGCCCAGCGCCAGCACACGCCCAAGGTGGCATTCGTGGCCAAACCTGCCGATTACGTGGCCTCCAGCGGCAAGGCGATCAAGGCCGGCGATGTGGACCTGCTGGTGCGCGCCTTGTCGATGGGCAAACTTCACCACGCGATGATGGGCACCGCGGCGGTAGCGATTGGCACCGCCGCGGCGATTTCCGGCACCTTGGTCAACCTGGCGGCGGGCGGCGTAGAGCGCAATGCCGTGCGCTTCGGGCACCCGTCCGGCACTTTGCGCGTAGGCGCCGAGGCCAGCCAGGTGGACGGTGAATGGGTGGTGAAGAAAGCCATCATGAGCCGCAGCGCACGGGTGTTAATGGAAGGCTATGTGCGCATCCCCGGCGACGCTTTCTAGCTTGATCGTTCCCACGCTCCGCGTGGGAACGCCGCCTGGGACGCTCTGCGTCCTGCTGTGACGCAGAGCGTCACGGGATGCATTCCCACGCGGAGCGTGGGAACGATCAAACCCTGACCCTGAGGATGGAACAACCAACTTTTAGGAGAACCGCCATGAGCGCCAACGTCGACCAGAACAACCGTCCCGACTACGACCCGGTGTTGCAGGACATCGCCGACTACGTCCTCAACTACCGCATCGACTCCCAGGACGCCCTGGATACCGCCCGCAACTGCCTGATGGACACCCTCGGCTGTGGCCTGCTGGCCCTGCGCTTCCCCGAGTGCACCAAGCACCTGGGGCCGATGGTAGAGGGTACCGTGGTGCCGTTTGGCGCACGGGTGCCGGGCACTTCGTTCCGCCTGGACCCGGTCAAGGCCGCCTGGGATATCGGTTGCATCGTGCGCTGGCTCGACTACAACGACACCTGGCTCGCTGCTGAATGGGGCCACCCTTCGGACAACCTGGGCGGCATCCTCGCCGTGGCCGATCACCTGTCGCAAAAGCGCCTGGCCAATGGCGACGCGCCGTTGACCGTGCGTGCAGTGCTGGAAGCGATGATCATGGCCCACGAAATCCAAGGTGTGATTGCCTTGGAAAACTCCTTCAACCGGGTAGGCCTCGACCATGTGTTGCTGGTGAAAGTCGCTACCACGGCGGTCACCGCCAAGCTGATGGGCGCCAACCGCGAGCAACTGCTATCGGCGTTGTCACACGCTTTTGTCGATGGCCAGGCGCTGCGCACCTATCGCCATGCACCGAATGCCGGCTCGCGCAAATCCTGGGCCGCAGGCGATGCATCGAGCCGCGGCTTACGCCTGGCAGACATCGCCTTGCGTGGCGAAATGGGCATCCCCGGTGTATTGAGTGCGCCGCAGTGGGGCTTCTACGACGTGCTGTTCAGCCACACCAACAAGGACTTGGCGCTCAAGCCCGAGGATAAGCGCGCGTTCAGCCTGCCCCAACCCTACGGCACCTACGTGATGGAGAACGTGCTGTTCAAGATCAGCTTCCCGGCCGAGTTTCACGCGCAAACTGCCTGTGAAGCGGCAGTCGCCCTGCACCCGCTGGTCAAGCATCGCCTGCATGAAATCGACCGCATCGTGATCACTACTCACGAGTCGGCGATTCGCATTATTTCCAAGGTCGGCCCATTGGCCAACGCCGCCGATCGCGACCACTGCCTGCAATACATGACCGCCGTGCCCTTGGCGTTCGGCAATCTGGTGGCCGAGCAGTATGAAGATGATTTCCACGCGGCCCACCCGATCATCGATGAGCTGCGCGACAAGATGGTCGTCATCGAAGACCCGCGCTACAGCCGCGAATACCTGGAGGCCGACAAGCGCTCGATTGCCAACGCGGTGCAGGTGTTTTTCACGGATGGCACCTGCACCGAGCAGGTGGTGGTGGAGTACCCGATTGGCCATCGCCGCCGTCGGGTGGACGGCATTCCACTGCTGGAAGACAAGTTCAAGGCCAACCTGGCCACGCGGTTCACCGCGCAACGCAGCGCTGAGATTGTCGCCCTGTGCAAGGACCAGGCGCGGCTTGAGGCGACACCTGTGAACCGTTTCATGGACCTGTTCACGATCTGAAAAACAGCACGGTCGCTGTGGGAGCTGGCTTGCCTGCGATAGCGGTGTGTCAGCCCCACATGAATTGACTGGATGTCAGCTATCGCAGGCAAGCCAGCTCCCACAGTTGACTGAAGTTTCTGCTTCAGAATCTATTCAAACCGCAGTATCACCCGGCGGTTGTGCTTGCTCTTTTTCTCGATCTTTTCGCAGAACACCCGGCCGATTTCCTCGGTATTGAGCACATGGGTGCCGCCGCAGGGCTGGATATCGATGCCGGGGATTTCAATCACCCGGACCGAACCGGAGACCACCGGCGGCGCAACCGCCTGGGTGCGGGTGATCTGCAGCAGGGTCGCGTACTCGGTGGCGGGCATCGACAGAGTTTTGACCGCGTGGGCTTGTTCGATAAGGGCGTTGAGGTCTTGGGTGAGGCGGTCTTTGTCCAAGGTCATTTCTGGCAGGTCGAAATCCAGGCGGCCTTTATCTGCGCTGATGCTGCAACCGGTCACGGGCGCGTCGATGAGCGAACACAGCAAGTGCAGGCAAGTGTGCATCTTCATGTGCTGGTAGCGCCGCTCCCAATCCAGCCCAGCGTCGACCTGGACGCCAGCGGCCAACTGTTCGGGGTAGTGGTCCACCTGGTGCCAGATGATCGAGCGCAACACCGGGTCGCGCACGGTGCCGGTCACTTGCACCCGTGTGCCATCGGCCAGAGTGAGGTGACCGGTATCGCCTGGTTGCCCGCCGCCGGTGGGGTAGAACAGGGTGTGCTCCAGGGCGATACCCTGTTCGCTGATGGCAATCACCCGGGCGCTGAAGGCGTTCTGGTAGGGCGCGCTGTCAAACAGCGCCAGGGTTTCCATGGTATGCACGGACATGTTCAACCTCCGACGATCAATGGGGTGGCTTGCAAGAGGTGGCGCACCAGTGCGCTCAAGCCAGGGGGAGAGAGCAGGGTGATTTCAAATTCCGGCCCGCATACCTTCAGGTTCAGCGGCAGGCGTGGCAGTTGTTCGCCGGTGTCGAGGCGACGCAGACGAAACTGCAGGTGATGCCGCTCTTTCACCGTGGGTTCAAGCATCAGCCCTTGCAGCGGATGAAAGTCGGCGTCCAGCACGGTGACCTTGTGGCCGACACTCACTTCGCCCACCACGTGCAAGCGCTCATCCAGGGCAAAGGCGCCGAGGTAGTTGCTGTGGTCCGATTCATCGTTTTTTTGCAGTTGGATCTGGTTGACCACCTTGACCTTGGTGCCTGCCGGCACGTCTTGGGTAATCACGCAGGAGGGGCTGATAAACACGTTATCGCCGATCGAAACATAGCCCAGCACCCGGGCGCCGGCGCCGACTTCGACGTTGTTGCCCAGGCGCGGGTGGCGTTTGCCGTCCGGGTTGTTGGCAATACCGCGCGCACCCAGGGTCACGCCGCAGAGGATGTAGCAGTCGTTGCCGATCACGCAGGTTTCGCCGATGACGGTGCCGTAGCCATGGTCCAGCACAAAGCGGCGGCCGATGCGCGCTGCCGGGTGAATCTCGGCACCGGAGAGGATCTTGCCCTGGTTACTCAGCTTGAGGGCCATGCGCGAAAAATCGCCGTTGTCTGCGCCCTGGAAATGCCAGACCAGGTGCGCAAGGCGGTAGAACAGCACGGCCTTGAACGAGGCGTAGGATTCCAGGATCAACTCACCGCGCCCACGGGACGCGGGGTCGCGATAGGCATAGGCAATCAGGTCCTCGGCCACCGCCTGGGCGGCGTTCTGAATCAACGGCGCCAGGTGCGGCTCCAGCTGCTTCATCTGTCTGGGCGTGAGGGTGGTGATGAGGTGGGTGAGCAACTCATCGTGCAGCTGTTGCATGTCGATAAAGCCCCCCATGGAGACACCCCCGTATGTTGGATGGTTAAAAACCCGGTTACTCGAAACTGGGCAGGTAGCTGTCGGCATTGTCGTAGACCATGGTCAACACCACCGTTTCAGGCGGCAGTTCGGGGGCGAGTTGGGCGATGGCGACCATGTTAGCGGCCGAAGACAGCCCCAGGCTGATGGCATCGGTGCGCATGATGCGTTTGATCATGTCCAGGCAATCGGCGTGCGACACCTTGAGCATGCCGTCGATCACGTCCAGGTTGAGGATGCTGGGGATCAGGCCGATCGACAGGCCCTGGATCCCGTGCGCCGCGTGCCGGTCTTTGAGCAGGTCGCATTCTTCCGGTTCTACGCCCATCACTCGCAGCGCGGGCCAGGCGGCCTTGAGGGTTTCGCCGATACCGGTGATATGGCCCCCGGTGCCAATGCCGCTGACGAAGTAGTCCACGTGCTGTTCACCGAAGGCGCGAAGGATTTCCGGAGCGGTGGTGTCGCGGTGGGTTTGGGGGTTGGCGCCATTGCGTTGCTGGTTGAGCATCACGTAGTTGGGGTTTTCCAACTGCAGCTCCATGCACTTTTCGCCGTGGGAGTTATTGCCCAGGCGGCTATCGGACAGCACTACCCTCGCACCGTACAGACGCAGCAGCTTCTGTTTTTCCGGGCTGTAGTTGTCAGGGATCACCAGCACCACTTTGTAGCCCAGCACATTGCCGGCCATCACCAGGCCAATGCCGGTGTTGCCGCCACTGGGTTCGATGATGGTCTGCCCGGAATCACGGATCAGCACACCGCGGCGCTCGGCATCCAGGATCATGCCCAGGGCGATGCGCGCCTTGTGGCTGCCACCGGGGTTGAGCGACTCCAGCTTGGCGTAGACCTCGATGCCGAGGTCTTCGGAAAACTGGGCCAGACGCACGATCGGCGTCTGGCCGATCACGTCGAGAATGGAGTTATGCAGCATCAGTACGTCCCCACTCTCAGTACAGCGGCATGTCAGGTTCGACGTCGCGAACCCAATGTTTCATGCCGCCCTGCAGGACTTTGGTGTTGGCAAAGCCAGCGGCCAACAGGGTGCTGGCGGCTTGCTCGGCGCGGGTGCCTGCGTAGCAGATCAGGTAGTGGGTGTTGTCGCGGCTCAGACTGGCGAGCTGCCCATCCAGTTCTGCCAGCGGGATATGCACCACGCCCGGTAATTTGCACACTTCCAGTTCGCTGGCGTCACGCACGTCCAGCAATACATCGGCGCTGCTAGGGTGTTCGAGCACTTGCTTGAGTACCTGGGGCTTGATGTAGCGTTCCGCGGCCAGGGAGGGCTGGCTCGGTAAGGCATCGGCGCAGGTGGCCGGCGCGACGGTTTCGCTGTGGCGCAGGTCCGAGCAGCAGGGGCAGTCAGCGCGGCGCTTGAAGCGGATCTCGCTGAACTTCATCGCCAGCGCGTCGAAGCGCATCAAGCGGCCGGACAAGGGTTCGCCAATGCCGATCAGTAATTTGATCGCCTCGGTGGCCTGGATCATACCGACCACGCCCGGCAACACGCCGATCACACCGCCCGCGCTGCAATTGGGCGCCAGCTCTGCGGGTGGGGCCTTGGGGAACAGGCAGCGATAGCACGGCCCACCTTTATAATTGAGCACGCTGATCTGCCCGTCGAAACGGTAGATGGCGCCGTACACCAAGGGTTTACCCAGCTGCACACAGGCGTCGTTGACCAGGTAGCGGGTGTCGAAATTGTCGGTGCCGTCGATCACCAGGTCATAGGCGCCCACCAGTGCCAGGGCGTTGTCGCTGTTGAGCGCGGTGTTGTACGCGTTGATCTGGATATGCGGATTGAGGTCCAGCAGGCGCTGCTTGGCGGACTCGACCTTGGGCATGCCCAGGGTGCTGTTGCCATGCACGATCTGGCGTTGCAGGTTGCTGCTTTCCACCACATCAAAGTCCACCAGCCCCAGGGTGCCGATGCCGGCCGCCGCCAGGTACAGGCTGATGGGCGAGCCCAGGCCGCCGGTACCGATGATCAGCACCTTGGCTTTCTTCAGGTTCAATTGGCCTTCGCGGCCGACGCCTGGCAGGGTGATGTGGCGCACATAGCGCTGCACTTCTTCGTTGCTCAGGGCATCGATGTCCATGCCACCTGAAGTGGCGAGCAACACTTCGATCCGGGCTTTTGCTGGCAGGGGTTCATCGGCGTCGATCAACGCCTCCTCGGCGGTAAACAGGAAGTGTTCCTTGAGCTGGTCGTTCTTTTCATGGAACAGGTGCTGACGCAATTGGGGGTGATGGGTGCAGAGATTTTCAATGACTTCGCGCAATGTCGATCCGGCGCCCTCAAGGGTCGATTCCGGCAGCTTGGCCACGCGAACCAGAATGTCGGGGAAAGAGACAGCGTTCATGGACAACTCCGTGTGCAGGTCGTTGAAAGGTTGAAGGGAGAAATGCTTGCCATCCCAGGCAAACAGCTTGGAGCCCAGGGCCTGGCCCTGGCGGACATCCACCACCAAGTAGCTGACGGGGAAGATCGGCTCGCCCAGGAACAGTGCCTTGTCCTGGTCTTCGTCACTGAAATAGGCGCCCACATCCGGGTGTGAGTGGTAAATCACTACCACCGGGTTGTCACTGCGAAACGCCTTGTTCATCAGCAGGGTGTCGGCCACCGAAAAGGTGTAGCCATTGGCCGCGCTGCGTGGGTACATCTCGGGGTTCTTGCGGTGCAGTTCATTCTGGATATTGCTGCCCAGGTACACGCTGCCGTCGGCGAAGACGAAACCACAGCACTCCTCGGGGTAGCTGCGGCTGGCGTGGGCGTAGATCTGTTCCAGGGCGGTGGGGCGGAGGACGTCCATGTTTCTCTCGCGTTGATTGAGGGTCACTTTTTCTTGGCCATGAGTTTTTCAATCGGCAACTTGGTGATCGCAAAGCCGGCCAGCAGGATCGCCGAGTACAGCATCAGGTCGCGGGAAATTTCCACGCCTTCGTACCAGGCACCGATGATGACCGCGAACACCGGGAAGATGATGAACACGAACGACAGGATGATCGGGCTCAGGCGCTTGAGCAGCATGAAATACACAATGAACCCGCCCACCGAGGCCACCAGCCCCAGGTAGAACAGCGCGCTCCAGGAGCGCAGGGTAATGGCGTCGAACGTCGGTGTTTCAAACCACAGGCCGGCCAGGAACAGCATCAGCCCGGCAATGCCGATGGGCAGGGTGTTGTAGGTGATGACGCTGATGGCGCTGCCTTTTTGCTTGGTAATGACATAGCACAAGGCGTGCATGATCGCGGCGCTCAGAATGGCCAGTACCCCGAAGAACTCGGCGTGGTCCAGGTGCAGGCCCTGGCTCTTGATGATCATGTAAAGGCTGCCGAAACCGATGCCGATGCCGACCACCTGGGAAAAATAGATGCGCTCGCGCAGGAACAGCGCCGAGAAGATCAGGATGAATACCGGCATGCAACTGAACAGCAGGGCGGTGAGGCCCGACGACACATGCATTTCGCCGTAGTTGAGCAAATAGTAGGGAACGCTGAAGTAAGACAGGGTCACAAACACGAAGAACCAGCGGCTTTCCCGGGGAAACAGGATCGGCTCACGGCGCACCATGGCAAAACACAGGAACAGCGGAAACGCGATGAGAAAGCGCAGGCCGGCGGATGTCAGCGGCGGCACGCTCTCGACGGCGATCTTGATGCCCAGCCACGTGGTGCCCCAACTCAGGCACACGATCAGGAACATCACGCTGGTCACCAGCCCGGCGAGCCACTGTTTTTGCGTTTTTGTTTTTGCAGTGTTTTCGAGAACGGCGGACATTGGCATCGTTTATTGCTTCCCTGAGCCGGAATTGAACTCTATATTGAACTTGTAATGAGTTATGTTTATCGGCGATTGAACCCGTAAAAGCACACTATTAGGGCGAAAGATGGCTGTCAAAACAAATATTGACATGGTGTCAATTATGCGTGAGGGCTTGTCCAACGGGCAGGGCGTGAAGTACAAGCGCCTGTCCGATGTGATGGAACGGGGCATCCTCGAAGGCTTGATTGAACCGGGACGAAAACTGCCGCCCCATCGGGTGCTTTCCGACAATTTAGGCGTGACCATCGGCACCATCAGCCGGGCTTACGGTGAATTGGAGCGCCTGGGCCTGGTGGTTGCACGGGTGGGTGACGGCACCTTCGTGCGCAAACGTGGGATGGAGCGCCAGCGTGATGAGGGCTTTCGTAATTTCAGCGAGGAGCCGCGCCAGTACTTCGACATGAGCCGCAACATGCACATTCCCGGGCAAGAGACGGTGTTTCTCGCCCAGAGCTTTCAAACCCTGTCGAATAATGCCAAGTTCCTCCAGGACATCAGCGCCTACACCCCCGACGCCGGCCTGCCGCGTTACCGTGAAGCGGGCGCGCAGTGGCTGGTGCAGCGCGAGTTTCATCCGATTCCCGAGCAGGTCATCTGCGTCAACGGCGGTCAGCATGGCTTGCTGTGCGCGATGATGGCGCTGCTGCGTGCTGGCGATACGGTGGTCACCGAGCAGTTGACTTATCCCGGGCTGATTACCGCTGCGCGTATGCTGGGGGTGCGGCTGATCGGCCTGGAGATGGACGAGGAAGGTGTGCTGCCCACGGCGCTGGATGAGGTCTGTCGCAATCACCGGATTTCGGCGTTGTATTGCACGCCGACTATCCAGAATCCGACCACCGCCGTGTTGTCGGTGGCGCGCCGCGAAGCCTTGGCCAGGGTGTGTCGCGAACATAACCTGCTGATTCTGGAGGACGAAGCCCACGGTGTGCTGGTGGAGGACCGTCCGCCGCCCCTCAGCTACTTCGCGCCTGAGCGTACGATCTTGATCAGCAGCCTGAGCAAGGCGGTGTCGGCTGGTTTGCGGGTGGGCTACGTGCATGCGCCGCCGGCGCTGGTCAGTCGCATCTCGGCGGCGCTACGTTCGACCTGCTGGATGGCCACACCTGTGACTCTGGAGTTGGCGACCCAGTGGATTGAAAACGGCACGGCGGAATATTTGTTGCGTCAGCAGATCAACGAGATCAGCCGCCGCAAGACGTTAGTCGAAGATTTATTGAACGGCTTGGCCTATCGCACCCACCTCAACAGCCCGCACTTCTGGATCGAAGTACCGGAGCCCTGGCGGGCCTCGGAAATCGAGGCGGAGCTCAAACAGAACAATTACCTGATCGCCACCGCCGAGGCTTTTGCCGTGGGGCAGACGGCGGTGCCGCAGTTTATTCGGGCGAGTATCTGCAACACGTCGGGCGATGATCAGTTATTGCGCGAGGGGTTTGACGCGCTGGCGACGGCGCTGGGGCAGGGGGGCGGGCGGTTTCATCTGTAAATCCGCGTTACCGTTGCTCGTTCCCACGCTCTGCGTGGGAATGCATCTTGCGACGCTCTGCGTCGCTATTGCGGGACGCGGAGCGTCCCAGGCGGCGTTCCCACGCAGAGCGTGGGAACGATCAGATCAGGCGACAGAGATCACTTGAAGCGCCGCTCCACACCCTTCTCCACCAGAATCTTCGCCGAAATCTCTTCCACCGAAAAATGCGTGGAATTGATGTGCGCAATATTTTCGCGACGGAACAGATTTTCTACTTCCCGCACTTCAAATTCGCACTGGGCATAGCTGGAGTAGCGGCTGTTGGGCTTGCGTTCGTTGCGGATGGCGGTCAGCCGGTCCGGGTCGATGGTCAGGCCGAACAGTTTGTGTGAGTGCGCGCGCAAGGCGGCGGGCAGGGTCAGGTGTTCCATGTCATCTTCGGTCAGCGGATAGTTGGCCGCACGAATACCGAATTGCATGGCCATGTACAGGCAGGTGGGGGTCTTGCCGCAACGCGACACGCCCACCAGGATCAGGTCGGCCTTGTCGTAGTAGTGGGTGCGGGCGCCGTCGTCGTTGTCGAGGGCGAAGTTCACCGCCTCGATGCGCTCCATATAGTTGGAGTTATGCCCGATGGAATGGGACTTTCCGACGGAATAGGAGGAGTGTTCACTCAGCTCCTGTTCCAACGGCGCCAGGAAGGTAGAGAAAATGTCGATCATGAAACCATTCGACGTTGCGAGAATCTCACGAATGTCTTGATTGACGATGGTGTCGAAAATGATCGGGCGAAAACCGTCTTTTTCAGCCGCCAGATTGATTTGTTGTACCATGGCCCGCGCTTTATCCACGCTGTCTATATAAGGCCGGGTGAATTTGGCGAAGGTAATGTTTTCGAACTGCGCGAGCAGGCTCTGGCCCAATGTTTCGGCTGTGATGCCGGTGCCGTCGGAAATAAAGAAAGCAGATCGTTTCATTTGAGCCCTGGGCCTTAAGCTGATGGCGAATCTTGGATATGATAGGCGCGATTTTGCCGTCCCGCAGTGGGCCGCATTCTCACTTATTTTCCAGGTCCAGGCCACAAGCGCTGGCGTTAGCTCCTACTGAGCAACCCGCGTCCTGAGCTTTTCCAACACAGAAAGTGGAGAGATCACCTTGGTAGAGTACGTAGTTTCCCTCGATAAGCTCGGCGTCCATGATGTAGAGCATGTGGGGGGCAAGAACGCATCCCTCGGCGAGATGATCAGTAATCTTGCAGGCGCTGGTGTCTCGGTGCCCGGTGGTTTCGCCACCACGGCCCAGGCTTACCGCGACTTCCTAGAGCTGAGCGGCCTCAACGCCCAGATCCACGCCGCGCTGGACGCCCTGGACGTCGATGACGTCAACGCCCTGGCCAAGACCGGCGCCCAGATCCGCCAGTGGATCATGGAAGCCGAGTTCCCCGAGAAGCTCAACGAAGAAATTCGCACCGCCTTCGCCACCCTGTCGGCCGGTAACCCGGACATGGCCGTCGCCGTGCGTTCCTCGGCCACCGCCGAAGACTTGCCGGACGCCTCCTTTGCCGGCCAGCAGGAAACCTTCCTCAACATTCGCGGCGTCGAAAACGTGATCCGCGCGGCCAAGGAAGTGTTTGCCTCCCTCTTTAACGACCGTGCGATCTCCTACCGCGTACACCAGGGTTTCGACCACAAGCTGGTGGCCCTGTCTGCCGGCGTGCAGCGCATGGTGCGTTCGGAAACCGGCACTGCCGGTGTGATGTTCACCCTGGATACCGAATCCGGTTTCCGTGACGTGGTGTTTATCACCGGCGCCTACGGCCTGGGCGAAACCGTCGTACAAGGCGCGGTCAACCCGGACGAATTCTACGTACACAAGGGCACCCTCGAAGCGGGCCGCCCGGCCATCCTGCGCCGTAACTTGGGCAGCAAGGCCATCAAGATGATCTACGGCGACGAGGCCAAGGCCGGTCGCTCGGTCAAAACCGTTGAAGTCGACAAGGCCGAGCGTGCGCGTTTCTGCCTGACCGACGCTGAAGTCAGCGAGTTGGCCAAACAAGCGATGATCATCGAAAAGCACTACAAGTGCCCGATGGACATCGAGTGGGCCAAGGACGGTGACGACGGCAAGCTGTACATCGTGCAGGCTCGCCCGGAAACCGTGAAGAGCCGCACTTCGGCCAACGTCATGGAGCGCTACCTGCTCAAGGAAACCGGCACCGTGCTGGTAGAAGGCCGTGCCATTGGCCAGCGCATTGGCGCAGGCAAGGTGCGGATCATCAAGGACGTGTCCGAGATGGACAAGGTCCAGCCGGGTGACGTGCTGGTTTCCGACATGACCGACCCGGATTGGGAACCGGTGATGAAGCGCGCCAGTGCCATTGTCACCAACCGTGGCGGGCGTACCTGTCACGCGGCGATCATTGCCCGTGAGCTGGGGATTCCGGCAGTCGTGGGTTGCGGCAACGCCACCCAACTGCTCAAGGATGGCCAGGGTGTGACCGTGTCCTGCGCCGAAGGCGATACCGGCTTTATCTTCGAAGGTGAGCTGGGCTTCGATATCAAGCAAAACTCCATCGACGCCATGCCCGACCTGCCGTTCAAGATCATGATGAACGTCGGCAACCCGGACCGTGCCTTTGATTTCGCCCAGTTGCCGAACGCCGGCGTGGGCCTGGCCCGCCTGGAATTCATCATCAACCGCATGATCGGCGTGCACCCCAAGGCACTCCTGAACTATGACGGCCTGCCGCTGGACATCAAGGAAAGCGTCGACAAGCGCATCGCCGGCTACAACGACCCGGTAGGTTTCTACGTCGAGAAACTGGTCGAAGGCATCAGCACCCTGGCTGCGGCGTTCTACCCGAAAAAGGTCATCGTGCGCCTGTCGGACTTCAAGTCCAATGAATACGCGAACCTGATCGGCGGCAAGCTCTACGAGCCGGAAGAAGAAAACCCGATGCTGGGTTTCCGCGGCGCCTCGCGTTACATCAGCGAAGCCTTCCGTGACTGCTTCGAGCTTGAATGCCGTGCGCTCAAGCGCGTGCGCAACGAGATGGGCCTGACCAACGTCGAGATCATGGTGCCCTTCGTGCGCACCCTGGGCGAAGCGAGCCAGGTCGTGGACCTGCTGGCAGAAAACGGCCTGACCCGTGGCGAGAACGGCCTGCGCGTGATCATGATGTGCGAATTGCCGTCCAACGCCATCCTGGCTGAAGAGTTCCTGGAGTTCTTCGACGGTTTCTCCATCGGCTCCAACGACCTGACGCAGTTGACCCTGGGCCTGGACCGCGACTCGGGGATCATCGCCCACCTGTTCGACGAGCGTAACCCAGCGGTCAAGAAGCTGCTGGCCAACGCCATCCAGGCCTGTAACAAGGCTGGCAAGTACATCGGTATCTGCGGCCAAGGCCCTTCGGACCACCCGGACCTGGCTAAATGGCTGATGGAGCAGGGGATCGAGAGCGTCTCGCTGAACCCCGATTCCGTGCTGGAAACCTGGTTCTTCCTGGCTGAAGGCCAAGCGTCCGCCTAAGATCGCGTGGTCAAAAGTGCCGGTCACTCGTTGCGGGTGACCGGCATTCTTATCTGTACAGGGCGGGAATCCTTGCGGACGCCGCCCTTTTTTGTGCAAGAGCATTATGCAAAGCAGCAGCCATCTGTTTCCTGTCGCCCTGATCAGCGCTGAACGTCGGGGCGACCTGAGTGAAGACGTCTACCGACTCAAACCCGGTAACAGCCCGGACGGCACCGTCGAGCTGGCGGTTACCCGTTTGGGCCTGGCCGATGTCCCGGAAAACCGGGGCACGCCGATTATTTTGTTGCATGGCAGTTTTTCCAATCGACGTTTCTGGTATTCGCCAAAAGGAATTGGCCTGGGGGCTTACCTCGCACGTCGCGGATTTGATGTGTGGATCCCGGAAATGCGCGGCCATGGTTTGTCCAAGCGCAATCACGACTACGCCAGTAACCGCGTCGCCGATTATGCGCGCTACGATTTGCCGGCCGTGGGGGCGTTTGTGTGTGAGCAAAGCGGGCAGATTCCGCACTGGATCGGGCATTCCCTCGGTGCCACCACCCTGGCTGCGGCCTTGGGTGGGCAGCACTTGGATGCATCAGCGGTGGCGTCGGTGGCGTTGTTCGGCTGCCAGGTCAGTCGCACCCACTGGCCGTTGAAAATTCCACCGGTGGAGTGGGGCGCTCGCTTTTTCCTCAAGCGCCTTGCCCATCTGTCGGGCCCGCGCTTCAAGCGTGGGCCCGAGGACGAGCCGGCCGGCGTGATGATCGAAGCGATGCGTTGGAACGGCCTGTTCGGCCGGTTTGGCGATGCCGAGCATGACTGGTGGAAAGGCTTGGCGCAGGTCGATGTGCCGCTGTTGGCGGTGAGCGCAGCGGGCGACCGGCAAGACCCGGACTGGGCCTGCCGCAAGCTCTTCGAGCAAGTGGGCAGCGAGCATCGCCAGTACCTGTGCCTGGGACGTCAGCAAGGTTTCAGCGAGGATTTCGGCCATGTGCAGATGCTGGTCAGTAAAGCGGCCCAGGCCCAAGTGTGGCCTTTGGTCGAGCGCTGGTTGAACGACCCGCTGACACCCTTATTCGGTACGCAATCCGAAGTGTCCGCAGCGGTTTGACGAAACGCTCTACCAAGGGCGTTTCACTCTTGAATGGTTGCGGCTAAGATATGACGCGCCACGCGGTTCTGGTCATATTCAGTCGCGCAACGTGTATTGCGTTACGCTGAACCGGGTTTGATCATGGCCGCCGCCAACGCCCAGGCATTTAAAGAATGCCTGTCGCGGGGCGTTTTCTTGATGTACACCGTGGATGTTCGACCTCTTCTTTGATGACAGGAGTTTCTCGATGAACCATTACGTGACCCCCGACCTGTGTGACGCCTACCCGGAGCTGGTGCAGGTAGTGGAGCCGATGTTCAGCAACTTCGGTGGCCGAGACTCCTTTGGTGGCGAGATTGTCACCCTCAAATGCTTCGAGGATAACTCCCTGGTCAAGGCGCAGGCTGACCTGCCGGGCGTTGGCAAAGTGCTGGTGGTCGACGGTGGTGGTTCCCTGCGCTGCGCGTTGCTGGGTGACATGATTGCCGAGAAAGCCGCGAAAAATGGTTGGGAAGGGCTGGTGATCTACGGGTGTATCCGTGACGTCGACGTCATCGCCCAGACCGACCTGGGTGTACAGGCCCTGGCCTCTCATCCGAAAAAAACCGACAAGCGCGGCCTTGGCGACCTGAACGTCCCGGTGACATTCGCAGGCGTGACGTTCCGCCCCGGTGAGTACATTTATGCCGATAACAACGGGGTGATCGTGTCACCCAGCCCGCTGAAAATGCCTGAATAAACTGCCGCAACCGATCGGGGTGAGGATGTTCGAAGAAGAAAACGCGCAATGGGGGCTGGTGCATGCCCTGGTGCTGGACGGTAAAGGCGGTGCGCGTTCGATTGCCCGGACTGAGCTCGACGATTTGCAGTTGCAGCCCCAGGAAAGCCTGTGGCTGCACTGGGATCGCAGCCATCCTCAAACCCAGACCTGGCTGCGCAAATCCAGCGGCCTGAGCGAGTTTGCCTGTGACCTGCTGCTGGAGGAAAACACCCGTCCACGGCTGTTGCCGCTGCCGGACGCCGAATTGCTGCTGTTTCTGCGCGGAATCAATCTCAACCCAGGCGCGGAGCCGGAAGACATGGTGTCGGTGCGCATTTTCGCCGCCGCCAACCGAGTGATTTCCCTGCGTTTGCGCCCCTTGCGCGCTACCGATGAGTTGCTGGTGCAACTGGCAGACGGCAAAGGCCCCAAGACGGCGTCTGAACTCATCCTTTATATGGCTCAGTACCTGACCAACAAAGTGCAGGATCTGGTCGCCGGCTTGTCTGAAATCGTCGATTCCGAGGAAGAAAAACTCGATGCCGACGAACGGTATACTCCGGAGCACGGCAGCGTTCTGCAGATCCGTCGAAGAGCCGCCGGACTCAAGCGCTTCCTGGCCCCCCAGCGGGATATTTTCGCCCAGCTGACACGAATCAAATTGGCGTGGTTCTGCGACGACGATGCCGACTATTGGAACGAACTGCACAACAGCCTGACCCGTTACCTGGAAGAGCTGGAATTGGCCAGAGAGCGCGTGGGGCTTGTGCTGGAGGCTGAAGACCGGCGCTTGAGCCTGCGCATGAACCACACCATGTACCGCTTCGGGATCATCACCGGGATCTTCTTGCCGATGAGTTTTCTTACCGGTTTGCTCGGTATCAATGTGGGCGGCATTCCATTCTCTGCCAGCCCTTATGGATTCATGATCGCGTGCCTGTTGATGGTGTCTGTGGCACTGGGGCAATGGTGGTTATTTCGACGATTGCGCTGGGTTTGACCTGAATATGACCTGAACGTAAGAAAGGGCCGATGTGACCCGATGAATTTTACCCTCGTCTTTTAAATCACTTGCGAGAGGTCTCTATGCACGATCCGTTCGAACAGTCTTTGCGTGACATGCTCAATGCTTCGCCATCCAACCGTGATGACGATGCCTGCCTGGGCCGCGTACTGAAAACCGCCAACCGTCAGGTAGGGGCGGGTGACCTGTTCGGTCTGCTCGGGCGTTGGTTGCCGGCGTTGATGATGGCCCTGAACAACGGTTCGGCCCATGTGTCACCGGTTTCCCGTCGTAAACCTCTTGCTAGCACTGCTGATAAGGCTGATTGAATATGGAACTTGATCTCTGGACCCAGAGCCTGGTCACCGCGATGACCGCATTGTGGACCAAGGTGGCGAATTTCATTCCCAACCTGTTTGGTGCCCTGGTCCTGGTATTGCTGGGTTTTGTCGTGGCCAAGCTGCTCGATACCCTGCTGTCCAAATTGCTCGCCAAACTGGGGCTCGATCGCCTGATGGCTGGCACTGGCCTGACCAAATTGCTCGGCCGCGCGGGGTTGCAAGTACCGATTTCGACTCTGATCGGCAAGATCGTCTATTGGTTCGTTCTACTTATTTTTCTGGTTTCTGCAGCGCAGTCCCTTGGACTTGAGCGAGTTTCAGCTACGCTCGACATGCTGGCACTGTATTTGCCGAAAGTTTTCGGCGGCGCGCTGGTGCTGCTGGTGGGGGTTCTACTCGCGCAACTGGCCAACGGGCTGGTGCGCGGGGCCGCCGAAGGCGTGGGGTTGGACTACGCAGCGGGCCTGGGACGAATTGCCCAGGGGCTGGTGATCATCATCAGTATTTCCGTCGCGATCAGCCAGCTGGAGGTCAAAACTGACCTGCTCAACCACGTGATTGTGATTGTTTTGATTACCGTTGGTCTGGCAGTTGCGCTGGCCATGGGGTTGGGAAGCCGGGAAATTGCCGGTCAGATTCTTGCGGGAATCTATGTGCGTGAGCTGTATCAAGTTGGGCAACAGGTGCGTGTGGGCGAGGTCGAAGGGCAAATCGAGGAGATCGGCACAGTCAAGACGACCGTGCTGACCGATGACGGGGAACTGGTGTCGCTGTCCAACCGGATTCTCCTGGAGCAGCAGGTCAGTAGCCGCTAATCCGGCAAATCCTGCTAATGTACGCCGCCGCAAACCCGGGTGACCGGGTTGCAGCGGACATTGACCTGACTGTCGGCACGACTTGTTTTGAATAAAGCCCAAACGCTGTCCACGCGCTATGACCCCCGTGAGCTCTCTGATGAGGAGTTGGTCGCGCGCTCGCACACGGAGCTGTTTCACGTAACACGCGCGTACGAAGAATTGATGCGCAGGTATCAACGCACTCTGTTCAACGTTTGTTCAAGGTATTTGGGGAACGATAGAGACGCGGATGATGTCTGTCAGGAAGTGATGCTCAAGGTGCTATACGGCCTGAAGAACTTCGAGGGCAAATCGAAGTTCAAGACCTGGCTGTACAGCATCACGTACAACGAGTGCATCACGCAGTATCGGAAGGAACGGCGAAAGCGTCGCTTGATGGATGCTTTGAGTCTGGACCCCCTTGAGGAGGCGTCTGAAGAGAAGGCGCCGGCACCCGAGGAAAAGGGCGGACTTGATCGCTGGTTGGTGCATGTGAACCCGATTGACCGCGAAATTCTGGTGCTTCGATTTGTCGCAGAGCTGGAATTTCAGGAAATCGCTGACATCATGCATATGGGTTTGAGTGCTACAAAAATGCGGTACAAGCGTGCTCTTGATAAATTACGTGAGAAATTTGCGGGCGAGACTGAAACTTAGTGCGTAGCAAATATCTCTTACGTGTAGGCAAGTTCTGTTAGACTTGTCGCCGAGTTGTCCCCCGGTTTGTGGGACTGCTTTACAATCACCAGATGGGGATTTAACGGATGAAACTGAAAAACACCTTGGGCTTGGCCATTGGTTCTCTTATTGCCGCTACTTCTTTCGGCGTTCTGGCACAAGGCCAAGGCGCAGTTGAAGGCGAGCTGTTCTACAAGAAGCAGTACAACGATAGCGTTAAGCACATCGAAGACGGCTTCAACCCAGGCGCTCGCATTGGTTACTTCCTGACCGACGATCTGTCGTTGAATCTGTCGTACGACAAGACCAACCACACCCGTTCGAACGACGGCACTGGCAACCAGAAGATCAAAGGTGACACTGGCAGCCTCGTTGCTCAGTACCACTTCGGTCAGGCTGGCGTTGATAGCCTGCGTCCATACGTTGAAGGCGGTTTCGGCCACCAGAGCCGTACCAACGTTCAGGCTGACGGCCACAGCGGTCGCGACCAGACCACTTTCGCTACCATCGGTACCGGCGTGAAGTACTACTTCACCAACAACCTGTACGCTCGTGCTGGTGTTGAAGCTGACTACGGTCTGGACAACGGCAAGTGGGACTACTCCGCACTGGTTGGCCTGGGCGTGAACTTCGGCGGTAACGCTGGCGCAGCTGCTCCAGCTCCTACCCCAGCACCAGCTCCAGAGCCAGTTCCAGAGCCAGAAGCTCCGGTTGCTCAGGTTGTTCGTGTTGAGCTGGACGTTAAGTTCGACTTCGACAAGGCCGTTGTTAAGCCTAACAGCTACGGCGACGTTAAAAACCTGGCCGACTTCATGGCTCAGTACCCAGCTACCAACGTAGAAGTTGCTGGTCACACTGACTCCGTAGGTCCAGACGCTTACAACCAGAAGCTGTCCCAGCGTCGTGCTGACGCTGTTAAGCAAGTCCTGGTTAAAGACGGCGTTGCTCCTAGCCGTGTAACTGCTGTTGGTTACGGCGAATCCCGCCCAGTTGCTGACAACGCAACTGAAGCTGGTCGCGCTGTTAACCGTCGCGTAGAAGCGTCGGTTGAAGCTACCGCTCAGTAATTACTGAGTAGTAAAGAAAAGCCCGGCTCAGGCCGGGCTTTTTTTCGCCTGCGATTTGCCTCAGGCGCTTGCCGCAGCGGCGATGCTAGCCATCTGTGCGGCGCCGGCAACCTGGCCAATCACCAGGATGGCCGGGCTCTTCAGCGCAAAGGTTTTTGCCGCTTCATGCATGGCCGCCAGGGAGCTGCGGCATTCGCGTTGCTGGGGCAATGAAGCGTTTTCGATCATTGCCACCGGCATATCCGCAGCCATGCCGCCGTTGAGCAGCTGTTCGCGGATTTCTTCCAGCTTCGCCACACCCATATACACCACCAGCGTGGTTCCACCCTCCGCCAGCGCACGCCAGTTCAAGCTACTGTCATCCTGGGTATGCGCGGTGACCAAGGTCACTCCACGGCTCACCCCGCGCAAGGTCAACGGGATATCGCACTGGGTTGCTCCGGCCAGCCCTGAGGTGATGCCATTGACCAATTCCACCTCGACACCACGCTCGCGCAGCCAGGTTGCCTCCTCGCCACCGCGGCCAAAAATACACGGGTCACCGCCTTTAAGGCGTACTACGCACTTGCCCTGGCGTGCATAACGCAACATCAGGCGGTGAATGAAATCCTGCGGGGTAGAACGACATCCCCCGCGCTTGCCGACGGTAATCACCCGAGCGCTGGTGCAGTGTTCCAGTACTGCCGGGTTGACCAGATCATCAATCAGCACGACGTCCGCTGCCTGCAGGGCCCGGACCGCTTTCAGGGTCAGCAACTCCGGGTCACCCGGACCTGCGCCTACCAGCCACACTTTTGCGCTCATGTTGTTCCCCTTACACACTGATGGCGATTGGCTGCGGGTTGCTGGCCAAAAGACGTTTGATTTCCGGCACGCAGGAGCCGCATTGGGTGCCGCAGCCCAAGGCCTGTTTGAGGCCATCCAGGTCCAGGCCGCTGCCGATACCGGCACACACGGCGTTTTCGCTGACGTTCTTGCAGTTGCACACAATCTTGTTGCTGGCCGTGGTACCGCCCGGTGGCGCGCTCAAGGGCGCCAGCAACCAGCGCCGCAGTTGCTCGTCGGCCCGGCCTTCCAGCCACAGGCTTTGCAGCCAGTGACGGGCCAGGGTTTCGCCGGCCAGGCGCAGGGCGGTGATGCGGCCTTTCTCGATCTTCACGCGCTTGCCGATTGAGCGGCGCGGGTCGTCATAGGCCATTACCGGGCCGTCGTTGAGGCCCAGCAGGTGGTCGATACGGGTCAAGAGTTGCAGGTCGGGCGCCTCGGTATGCGCGGCGCGCACCAGCAGCGCGGGGCGTTCACGGCCAGCCAGGCTCAGGCTGACGTAGGCAAAGGTTTCACACAGTGGGCGCAAGGCTTCGAAGTGTTGCTGTACATCGCCTTCGATCAGCGCAAACAGCTGCCACGGCAGTTGCACGGCTTCCAGGCGCACGCCGCTGTGCTTGAGCTCCGGCTGCTTGGACAAAGGGTCGAACGCCGGTTGAGTGAGGGTATTGACGCCGCCCTTGAGAAAGCGGTCGCCCCAGTGCATGGGCAGGAACGCTTGGCCGGGACGCACGCTGTCATCGCTGCCGACGGCGACGATCACGCTGCCGCGACGGCTTTTCAGGCTGACCAGGTCACCCTCTTTGAAGCGGTGGCGGCGTAGCTCATCCGGATGCAGGCTCAACAATGCTTCACTGACGTGCCCGAACAACTGCGCTGCCGTGCCGGTGCGGCTCATGCCGTGCCATTGATCACGCAGGCGACCGGTGATCAGGGTCAGGGGAAATCGCGCATCGCGCTGTTCCTTGGCGGCGCGATAAGGCTCGGCGACAAACTGCGCCCGCCCAGTGTCAGTGGGGAAAATGCCGTCGGTGTACAAGCGCGACGTACCCGCTTGCGCACCCTCGGGAAACGGCCATTGCTGCGGGCCGAGCTGGTCGAGCAGGGCGTGGCTGATGCCGGACATATCCAGGTCACGGCCTTGAGTCAGTGGCTTGAATTCATCAAACAGCTGCGCCGCGTGCTCAAAGGCGAACAGGCTCGGCAACCCCGGCCGTAGACGGCGGTCCAGGCGTTGTGCGAAATCCACGGTGATCGCCCAATCCGCGCGTGCTTCACCCGGTGGGTTGATGGCGCGGCGCACGTGGGAAATACGTCGCTCGGAGTTGGTCACCGTGCCGTCTTTTTCACCCCAACTGGCGGCGGGCAGTAGCAGGTCGGCATAGGCGGCGGTTTCGGTGGTACGAAAGGCTTCCTGCAACACCACGAACGGGCACGCTGCCAAAGCGGCGCGCACCGCGTTCTGGTCGGGCAGCGATTGGGCCGGGTTGGTACAGGCGATCCACAACGCCTTGATCTTCCCCGCCTGCACCTGTTCAAACAGTTCGATGGCGGTAAGGCCGGTGGTCGCGGGCAGTTGTTCCACGCCCCAATAGGCCGCCACTTCAGCGCGGTGTTCAGGGTTGGCCGCTTCGCGGTGGCCCGGCAGCAAATTGGACAGGCTGCCGGTTTCGCGCCCACCCATGGCGTTCGGTTGGCCGGTCAGGGAAAACGGCCCGCAGCCCGGCCGGCCAATGGTCCCCGTGGCTAAATGCAGGTTGATCAGTGCACTGTTTTTGGCGCTGCCGGCGGTGGATTGGTTAAGCCCCATGCACCACAGCGACAGAAAGCTGCTGGAGGTGCCCACCCACTGCGCGCACAGGCGCAACTGTTCGACGCTGATGCCGCATAGCTGCGTGACCATCTGCGGCGTGTAGTCATGCACCAGGCGCTTGAGTTCGGCCAAGCCGTCGGTGTGGGCCTGGATAAACGCGCGGTCGACCCAGTCTTCCCACAGCAACAGATGCAAAATGCCGTGGAACAACGCTACATCCGTGCCCGGCAAGATCGCTAGGTGCAGGTCGGCCAAGTCGCAGGTGTCGGTACGCCGAGGGTCAATCACCAGCACTTTCATCTGCGGGCGTTGCGCCTTGGCTTGCTCCAGGCGCCGGAACAATACCGGATGGGCGTAGGCCATATTGCTGCCGACGATCATCACGCAGTCGCTGTTTTCCAGGTCTTCATAGCTGCACGGCGGCGCATCGGCGCCCAGGCTGCGCTTGTAGCCGACCACTGCCGAAGACATGCACAGCCGGGAGTTACTGTCGATATTATTAGTGCCCACCAACGCCCGCGCCAACTTGTTGAAGCTGTAGTAGTCCTCGGTCAACAGTTGCCCGGAGATATAGAACGCCACGCTGTCGGGCCCGTGTTCGGCAATCGTCTCGGCAAACACGTTGGCCGCGTGTTCCAGGGCGGTGTCCCAGTCGGTGCGAGTGCGTGCCAGTGCTTTGCCCAAGCGTAATTGCGGGTACAGGGCGCGGGCGCTCACGTCGCCGGTCAAGTGCAGGCTGGCACCTTTGCTGCACAACTTGCCGAAGTTGGCCGGATGGCTGGGGTCGCCTTGCACCCCCAGGATCTGTTCGCCGTCATGCTCGATCAGCACGCCGCAGCCCACCCCGCAATAACAGCAGGTGGACGCGGTGGTCTGGCGGTTCATCAACCCGCGTCCCGCAGGGCCAGCATCACCCGGCCGTTTTCGACCCGGGCCTGATGATGGTGGGCGCAGCCGATATCCGGGGCCTGGGCTTGGCCAGTCGCCAGGTCAATCTGCCAGTTGTGCAGCGGGCAGGCCACGCGCTTGCCGTAGATCAAGCCTTGGGACAGCGGCCCGCCCTTGTGCGGGCAGCGGTCGTCGAGGGCAAAGACTTCATCGTCACTGGTGCGAAAAATCGCGATGTCACCTTTGGGCCCGCTGATGATGCGCGAGCCCAGGGCGTTGATTTCATCGAGGGCGCAGATATCCAGCCAGTTCATAGCGAGACCTCCAGTTGTTTGACGGGGATCACGTCGAATTCCTTTTTCAGCAGCGGCTGCTCCAGGCGTTCCTTCCACGGGTCCTGCTCGAATGACAACGAGAACTGCAAACGCTCATTGAGGGCTTGGCGGCGCGCCGGGTCTTCCAATACGGCCTTCTTGATATGCTCCATGCCCACTCGCTGCAGGTAGTGCACGGTGCGCTCCAGGTAGAAGGCTTCTTCGCGGTACAACTGCAGGAACGCGCCGTTGTATTCACGCACTTCCTCGGCGGTTTTCACCTTGACGAAGAACTCCGCGACTTCGCTCTTGATCCCGCCGTTGCCGCCGATGTACATCTCCCAGCCCGAGTCGACACCGATAATGCCTACGTCCTTGATGCCCGCTTCCGAGCAATTGCGTGGGCAACCGGACACCGCCAACTTGACCTTGTGGGGCGACCACATGTTGAACAGGTCATGCTCCAGCTCGATGCCCAGTTGTGTGGAGTTCTGCGTACCAAACCGGCAGAACTCGCTGCCCACACAGGTTTTGACGGTACGGATGGATTTGCCATAGGCATGCCCGGACGGCATATCCAGGTCCTTCCATACCCCAGGCAAGTCCTGCTTCTTGATACCGAGCAAGTCGATACGCTGGCCGCCGGTGACCTTGACCATCGGCACGTTGTACTTGTCGGCCACATCGGCGATGCGGCGCAGCTCCGAAGGGTTGGTCACGCCGCCCCACATCCGTGGCACCACAGAATAGGTGCCGTCTTTTTGAATATTGGCGTGGGCCCGTTCGTTGATCAGCCGCGATTGCGGGTCGTCCTTGGCTTCGCCGGGCCAGGTGGAGATCAGGTAATAGTTGAGCGCCGGGCGGCAGGTGGCGCAGCCATTGGGGGTGCGCCAGTTCAGGTAACGCATGGTGCTGTCGATGGTCAGCAGGTGCTGCTCGCGGATGGCCTGGCGGATCTGCCCGTGGTTGAGGTCGCTGCAGCCACAGATGGCTTTTTCACTTTTGGGTTTGACGTCGGCGGCGCCGCCCACGGTGTTGATCAGGATCTGCTCGACCAGCCCGGCACAGGAGCCGCAGGAACTGGCGGCCTTGGTGTGTTTTTTCACCTCATCGACACTGAACAGCCCTTGTTCCTGGATCGCCTTGACGATGGTGCCCTTGCACACGCCGTTGCAGCCGCAGACTTCGGCGCTGTCGGCCATGTTCATGGCTTTGTCCTGGCCTTGGTGGCCGACATCGCCGAGTGCATTTTCACCGAACATCAGATGATCGCGGATTTCACCGATGGCGTGGTTCTCACGGATCTGGCGGAAATACCAGCCGCCATCGGCGGTATCGCCGTACAGGCAGGCGCCGACCAGGATGTCGTCCTTGATCACCAGCTTCTTGTACACGCCGCCAATCGGGTCGGAGAGCGTGATGGTTTCGGTGCCTTCGCCGCCCATGAAGTCGCCGGCGGAGAACAGGTCGATGCCGGTGACTTTCAGCTTGGTGGAGGTCACCGAGCCCTTGTAAGTGGCAAAGCCCAATTGGGCCAGGTGGTTGGCGCAGACCTTGGCCTGTTCGAACAAGGGTGCCACCAGGCCATAGGCGATGCCGCGATGGCTGGCGCATTCACCGATCGCATAGATACGCGGGTCGTAGGTTTGCATCGTGTCGTTGACCAGGATCCCACGGTTGCAAGGGATGCCGGACTTTTCCGCGAGTTCGGTATTGGGGCGGATGCCGGCAGCCATCACCACCAGGTCGGCCGGGATGATGTCGCCATTTTTGAACTGCACCGAGCCGACGCGGCCATTGCCGGCATCGTGCAGGGCCTGGGTCTGCTCGCACAGGCGAAACACCAGGCCGCGACTTTCCAGTTCGGTTTGCAGTAGCTGGCCGCTGGTCTTGTCCAGTTGCCGCTCCAGCAGCCATTCACCGATGTGCACCACCGTCACGTGCATGCCGCGCAGCATCAAGCCGTTGGCCGCTTCCAGGCCGAGCAGGCCGCCGCCGATCACCACCGCATGCTTGTGGGTTTTGGCGGTGTCGATCATCGCCTGTGTATCGGCAATGTCACGGTAGCCAATCACACCCTGCAACGTGTTGCCGGGAATCGGCAGGATAAACGGCGTGGACCCGGTGGCGATCAGCAGGCGGTCATATTCGGCCTCGGTGCCGTCTTCGGCGATGACTTTGCGCTTGACCCGGTCGATCTGCACCACTTTGCGGTTGAGCAGCAGTTTGACGTTATTGTTCAGGTACCAATCCAGGTCGTTGAGCACGATCTCTTCGAAGGTTTGCTCACCGGCCAGTACCGGCGACAGCAGGATGCGGTTGTAGTTGGTGTGAGGCTCGGCGCCGAACACGGTGATGTCGTACAGCTCGTTGCTCAGCTTGAGCAGTTCTTCCAGGGTGCGAACCCCGGCCATACCGTTGCCGATCATCACCAGTTTGAGTTTTTTCATGTCGTTCTCCGCAATGGCTCGACAAATCGTGCGCAAACAAAAAAGGCATCCCCGCTAGTCAGCTAGCGAGGACGCCTTTGTCCTGGTCCCGTTCTCTCGGGAAGCTCGGCCCTTCGTCGTTGAAGGAGCGGCTATATGTGGGGTGTTGGCAAAGCTAATGCAGCAGCTGTGCCAAGTCCCTATAGCCCCAGTTTTACTGGGCGTTTACACAGAGAGTCGGCGGATTCTGCCCGTTAGTGGTGCATCAACCAGTACAACAGCACCAGATTGAGCAAAAGCGAGGCCATCGCCAGGGTCTGCCAGACTTTCAAGGGGTCGCGTTCGAGCAAAGGCCGTGGGCGTAGGCTCAATTCGCGGCGGTCGGCCTGCTCCAGCACCAACAGCCATTCTTCGGCGGTTTCATAGCGTTGGCCCGGGACAGCGAACAGCGCTCGTTCCAGACTGTGTGGCAACCACTCCGGCAAGTCGGGGCGATAACGGCTGGCGCTGACGGGCTGGGAAAACCTGGGCCGTTGGAAGGCCTCGATTTCACCGTACGGGTAATGCCCAGTCAGCAGGTAATACAAGGTCACGCCGACGCTATATAAGTCCTGTTGTGCCGTAGGCTGCTCGCCAGCGAACGCCTCGGGCGCGATGAAACTCGGGGTGCCGGGTAGCAGGTGCGCACGGTCCTCGGAGAGCCCGGGGCAATAGGCCAGGCCGAAGTCCAGCACTCGCAGTTCGCCATCTTCTCCCAGCAGCAGGTTTTCTGGCTTGATGTCGCGGTGCAGGATCTGCCGGCGATGCAGCAGGCCCACGGCGCGCAGCAAGCGTTCGGCAATCGACTGCCATTGTGCCAATGGCAGCGGGCCCTGTTGTTGGAACAGTTGGGCCAGGGTTTGCCCGGCGTATTCGCGCATCACGTAGTACAAATGCTGACGGCCACTGGCGGCATGCACTTCGGGAAAGGCCCGGCCGGCGACCCGGCGCAGAAACCATTCCTCCGATAACAAGGCCTGGGCGGCGTCGGTATCGTCGCAACGCAACGGCAAGGTCTTGAGCAGCCAGGGGTGCCCCTGGGCGTCGTGCACGCGGTACAGCAACGACTGCCGACTCTGCGCCAGCACGCTTTGCACCTGCCAGCCTTCAAAGATTTGTCCGACTTTCAGCGGTGGCGGCAGTGGCCATTGCTGCAACTGCACCAGGGCGTCGCCGAGGGTGGCCGCGCCGAGTTGATCGATGCGCACCAGCAAGGCGCTGGCATTGTCTTGGCTACCCGCCAGGTGGGCGGCGCTGACCAGGGTGTTGACGGCCAGGTCGAGGTCGCTTTGCTCGCGCAGGATCGCACCGATGCTGTGATCGCCCAGCGTGGCCCACACCCCGTCGCTGAGCAGCAGGAAACACTCGCCCTCGCGCAATGGACCATCGAGGAAGTCCAGCACCAGGTGCTGATCCAGGCCGAGGGCGCGCTTGAGTACATGCTGCATGCCCGGCTGTTCCCACACATGGTCTTCGCTGATGCGTTGCAACTCGCCGTCAAGCCAACGATACGCCCGGCAATCACCGACATGGGCCAGGGTGAAGCGTTGGCCGCGAAACACCAGGGCGCTGAGGGTGGTGAGCAACGGTTGGCCGCCGCCGTTGGCTTGCAACCAGCGATTCTGCGCGATCAACAGACGTTCGAGCGACTGGGCCACGCCCCAGGTCTGCGGCGTGGCGTAGTAGTCCACGGCCAGCGCCTGCAAGGTCGAGCGTGCGGCCAGGCCACCGTCGGCGCACTGGCTGACGCCGTCGGCCAGTGCGCACAGGTAGCCTTTGCTCGCGGCCAGTTCCGCCATGGGCGTGACCACCCGCAGCGCATCCTGGTTCTCGCTGCGCGGGCCGATGGCACTGGCCTGGGCGACGCTCAGTTGTAAGCTCATCAGACGCGTGCGGCGGTCACGGCGGCCGAACCCCAGGTGGTTCTCCAGCGCCGTTTCACCCCATGCAGGCCGAACCAGGCCAACACACCGAGGCTGGCGAACAACCACAGGGCCAGTTGATAGCTGCCAGTACTCTGCTTGATGGCGCCCATGCCTGCCGCGAGGGCGAAGCCGCCGATGCCGCCGGCCATGCCGATCAGGCCGGTCATGACGCCGATCTCACTGCGAAAACGCTGCGGCACCAGTTGGAATACCGCCCCATTGCCAGCGCCCAGACCGAGCATGGTGCAGACGAAAAGCGCCAGCGCGGCGTAGGAACTGGGCAAGTTGAACCCCACTGCCGCAATGCAGATCACCGCCACGCTGTACATGCCGAGCAGGGTCTTGATCCCGCCGAACCGGTCTGCCAGGGCGCCACCCAATGGGCGCATCAGGCTGCCACCGAACACACAGGCGGCGGTGTAATAGCCGGCGGTCACCGGGCTCAGGCCGTACTGGTCGTTGAAGTAGCCGGGCAGGGCGCTGGCCAGGCCGATAAACCCGCCGAAGGTCACGCTGTAGAAGAACATGAACCACCAACTGTCGCGGTCGCCCAAGGCCTTGAAGTAGTCGGCCATGGCTTTGGCTTTCGGCCGTTCAGGCGCATTGCGCGCAAGCCAGGCGAATACGATCAGGGTCAGCACCAGTGGGATCAGCGCAAAGCCGAATACATTGCTCCAACCAAAGGCGGCCGCCAGCACGGGCGCCAGCAACGCCGCAAACACGGTGCCGGAGTTACCGGCGCCGGCGATGCCCATGGCCTTGCCCTGGTGCTCCGCCGGATACCACTGTGATGCCAAGGGCAGGGCGACGGCGAAGGACGCACCGGCCATGCCCAGGAACATGCCCAGCAGCAGCGCTTGTTCGTAGCTGTGGATCCCCAGTTTCCAGGCGCAGAACAGCGCCACGATCACAATCACCTGGCCAATCAGCCCGGCGGTCTTGGGCGACAGCTTGTCGGCCAGCATTCCCATCAAAAAGCGCAGCACCGCGCCCGCCAGGATCGGGGTGGCCACCACCAGGCCGCGCTGTTGGGTGGTCAGGTGCAAGTCAGCGGCAATCTGCACCGCCAGGGGGCCCAGCAGGTACCAGACCATGAAGCTCAGGTCGAAATACAGGAACGCGGCAAACAGGGTCGGGGTGTGCCCGGATTTCCAGAAGCTTGATTTCATCACGCACCTCAACGGTTAGGGGTCTAGAAACGAAAAAACGCCGCCACCGGGTTCGCAAGGGCAAACCGGGTGGGCGACGTCTTTGTCGTGAGGGGGCAACCGCCGTTGGCTACCTGTGATAATTCTTTAGCAAGAGCTGAGCCAGATCAGCCGAGCAACTCGCTCATGGCAATAATCTGCTCCGCCACCTGGATCAGTTTCTGTTGACGGCTCATGGCCTGGCGGCGCATCAGGGTGTAGGCCTCTTCCTCGTTGCAGCTCTTCATCTTCATCAGCAGGCCCTTGGCCAACTCGATGCGCTTGCGTTCGGCCAGTTGCTGGTCGCGGGCATGAAGCTGGGCGCGCAGGGCCTGGTCACTCTCGAAGCGGGCCATGGCCACATCGAGGATCGGTTGCAGGCGCTGGGCCTGGATGCCTTCGACGATATAGGCACTGACGCCGGACTTGATGGCCTGGCGCATCACATTCGGGTCGTGCTCGTCGGTGAACATCACGATCGGCCGGGGCTGATCGCGGCTGACCAGCACCACTTGCTCCATCACATCGCGCCCGGGTGACTCGGTATCGATCAGGATCACATCAGGACGCACTGTTTCGACGCGTGCGGGCAGGTCGATGGTCAAGCCGGACTCATCGATCACCTCGAAGCCGGCCTCGGTCAATGCGGCTTTGAGGCGCCCGACTTTACGCGGGGTGTCGTTGATCAACAGGATTCGCAGCATCGTCGGGCTCCTGTCAGCGCAGCGCTTGACGGTTAGTGTCATCGGCCAGGGCATGCAGGTGGAAGCTGCGGGCGTAGCCAGCGGGATCGCTGCCGTCCCAGGTCTTGCCGTCGAGCAACTGGCTGCGGCGCATGTCCGAGTTGCCCGGGGTAATGCCCAGCGTCTCGGCCGCCTGGCGGTACAGCGCCAGTTGCTGCACCTGCCGGGCGACGCCCAGGTAGTCCGGGTCTTCACGTAGCAAGCCCCAGCGCCGAAACTGGGTCATGAACCACATGCCATCGCTGAGGTAGGGCAGGTTCACCTCGCCGTCGGCGAAAAAGCGCAGTGCATGGGGATCTTGCCACTGGTTGCCCAGGCCATCGTCATAGTCCCCCAGCAAGCGTGGTTCGATGCAAGCCACAGGCGCATCGAGGTATTCAGGGGCACTGAGCAACTGGGCGGTAGAGCGGCGGTTTTCACGGCTCTGCTCGATAAACCGGCTGGCCTCCAGGATCGCCATGACCAGCACGCGTGCGGTATTGGGGTAGGCGTCAACGAAGGCTTGGGTGCAGCCCAGGACTTTTTCCGGGTGGTCCGGCCAGATCGCCTGGCTGGTCGCCAGGGTAAAGCCCTGGTTCTGTTGCACTGCGCTGGCGCACCAAGGTTCACCCACGCAAAGGCCGTCGATGCGGCCGGCTTGCAGGTGCGCCACCATTTGTGGCGGCGGCACTACTACGCTGTTCACATCCTGCAAGGGATGAATGCCTTGGCTCGCCAGCCAGTAATACAACCACATGGCGTGGGTACCGGTGGGAAACGTCTGGGCGAAGGTGAGTTTTGTCCGGCTTTGGTGCACATGGCGCTTCAACGCCTCAGGAGTGATCGTCCCTTGCTGTTGCAGGCCATGGGACAGGTTGATGCCCTGGCCATTCTGGTTCAGCCCCATCAGCACTGCCATGGGGCTGGGGGCGACGCCGCCGATGCCCAGGTGTACGGCATAAATCAGCCCGTAGAGACTGTGGGCGGCGTCCAGTTCACCGCTGACCAGCTTGTCGCGCAGGTTGGCCCAGGACGCCTGGCGCTTGAGGTTGAGTGTGAGGCCGTAGGGTTGGGCGAAGCCCTGGGTGGCGGCGACCACCAGCGAGGCGCAATCGGTCAGGGCCATGAACCCCAGGTCCAGGCTGCTCTTTTCCGGGGCATCGCTGCCGTTTACCCAAGCCAGCGGATCGTTCATCAATACCTGCCTTTTTCTGAAAAAAAAGCGCCGTTTCCCTGGTTGGCGTATAGGCCATTGCAGGGGAACGACGCCTTTGTCCGTAGGCCCGTGCCGCCTTTGGTGCGAGCCTGATACAGAGTGCAAAGCAAGGCACATGCCATGGGTGGGGCGGTTGCAACAGGCCGTCAGCTTTCGATCATGATTGAACCTCGTGCGCCTCGCAGTATGGCCGCTTCTTCAGGCCAGACCGCCAGGCATACCCACGGTGCACGCTGATTACCTCGCAACCCTCAATTGCCGCTGGCTGTACAGCGCGCTGCTGTGCGCCGTGCTGGTACTGGGCAGTGCCACGGCCCGTGGCGAGGAGTTGCCGCTCTACGGCGCCGAAGACGAGAGAAGCTCGGCGGTGGTGCTGCGGCATATTTCCGTCAATAGGCTGCGCGGCATCATGCGGCGTGCGGGGCTGGATGAGCCGCGCTACCCCCTGCGTGAAAACGGCGCGCGTACGTTCTATGTAACCGGGCCTTCCCGTTATGTCGACCAGGTATTGCGCCTCGCTCAACTGATGGACCGCCCCCCACGCAAGGTGCCAGAGCATGCGTCGTTATTCGGCGTGGTGAAAGTGATCAACGTCCTCGTGGACGATCACCTGCAGGGCGCAGGTGCCAACAGGGTCCTTGTACCGGGCATGGCTTCAATGATCAAAGCTCGGTTATCCCAGGCGCAGAAGGACCAACTGGCCGATGGCCGCCTTGTGTTAATAGCTTATCCGGATACCAACAGTCTGTTGATCAAGGGTTCACCTGCCCAAGTGAAGGTTATCGAAAAACGGGTGGCCGAGTTGGATGTCGCCCAGCCGCTGGATGAAGCCTCGCCGGGGCCGGCGCAGGCTGTCGGTGGAGACGTGCAACTGGTCGGCGCACCTCAGTTGACCGCTGCGCAATATGAGTACGTGCGACGTGCGTTCCTGCGAGCGGACCCTGAGTCTTCCCCCTGAAAAAGGCGTTTGTCCATGCACCTGGAAATATTGCTGCAGGAGCAACTGATCAGCCGCAAGCGTTTGGCCGCATTCGCACCGGGGAAGGTGCTGCCCTTGGACCCAGGCGTCACCCGCTGTGTGGAGGTGCGGGTCAATGGGCAACTGATGGCAGTGGGAGAGTTGGTGCAGTTGGAGGATCGGCTAGGGGTTGAATTGCAGGAAACCTTTCAGGAGTGGCTGCCGCGATAAGGGTGCGAGCGAATTATCTGACCGGCTTCGGCCCAAAAAAGGCAAATGAATGGGTTTTTTCCTAACGCAGGTACGGGGCGCGGTTTTTATAGTCATGCCAATGGCAGATGAATTGGTTCACACAGTATGGATTTGAATGTCAGTAGTCGACTACAGAGGTGCGTATGGCCGTCGTAATGGATGAAACGACGACGTCCCTGGTCTTCGCTCGTTGGACCTTGCATGGCGATGGCCGGTTGACGGGTGTGGAGGCGGATATTCAGTTGGCTCCCAAGGAGGGGCATGTGCTGCGGTTGCTGCTGGCTTCCGGCGGCGCGCTGATGACCAAGGACCGCTTGCTGGAACTGGCCTGGCCTCGGGGGGAAGTGGCCGATGAGTCACTCACGCGGTGTATCTATTCCCTGCGCAAGCACTTGAGGGCCGACAAAGGCTTTATCAAGACGATTTATGGCAAGGGCTATCGCTTTACCTGCCCGGTGCGCACAGGTGATCAACCCAGGGCAGTGGCACACGTGTGCGCCGTCTGTGGTCAGGCCAGCAATGTCCAGAGTTAAGGCATGGGGCAAAGGCCTGGTGCTCGGGGTATTGATGGGCAGCAGCCAGGCCCGGGCCTTTTGCTGGGAACAGGCGGCCAGCCGCCACGACCTTGAGCCGGAGTTGCTGCAAGCTATCGCCTCGGTCGAATCGGGTTACCGGGCGCAAGCGATGAACTCCACCAACCGCAATGGCACGCGGGATATCGGCTTGATGCAAATCAACAGCATCCATTTGCCGCGCTTGCTCAAGCAGGGCATTACCGAAGAACGGCTGTTGAGCGAGCCCTGCCTGTCGGTAGAAGTAGGCGCCTCGATTCTTGCCGAGTTCATCCAGCGTTTTGGCTATAACTGGACGGCGGTGGGGGCTTACAACGTGGGGCCGGGGCCCGGGCCACAGCGTGAGGCATTACGCCTGCGCTACGCCGAAAGGATCTGGGTGCGTTATGAGGCGTTGACGGCGCAACGTCAATGAGATCAGGTGGCACGCCTCGCATGCAGGCCGCCACCCCGGCTATAATCAGCGCCACCTTTTGCCGCCATCCGAGTCTAGCCCGCCCATGTATACCCTGGCCCGCCAGCTGTTGTTCAAACTCTCCCCGGAAACCTCCCACGATCTGTCCCTGGACCTGATCGGTGCCGGTGGCCGTCTGGGGCTCAATGGCCTGGTATGCAAGGCACCGGCGAAAGTGCCGGTGTCGGTGATGGGGCTCGACTTCCCCAACCCGGTCGGTCTGGCTGCCGGCCTGGACAAGAACGGCGCGGCCATCGACGGGTTTGCGCAACTGGGGTTCGGCTTTGTCGAAATCGGCACCGTGACCCCACGGCCGCAACCGGGCAACCCCAAGCCTCGCATCTTCCGGCTGCCGGAAGCGGAGGCGATCATCAATCGTATGGGCTTCAACAACCTCGGCGTCGACCATCTGCTGTCGCGGGTTCAGGCGGCAAAGTACACCGGCATTCTGGGTATCAACATTGGCAAGAACTTTGACACGCCCGTGGAACGTGCGGTGGATGACTACCTGATATGCCTGGACAAGGTCTACGCCCACGCCAGCTATGTCACCGTCAACGTCAGCTCGCCCAACACCCCGGGGCTGCGCAGCCTGCAATTTGGCGATTCCCTCAAGCAACTGCTCGAAGCCTTGCGCCAGCGCCAGGAAGACCTGGCCGTGCGGCATGGCAAGCGTGTGCCGCTGGCCATCAAGATCGCGCCGGACATGAGCGATGAAGAAACCGTCCTGGTGGCCCAGGCCCTGGTGGATTCTGGGATGGACGCGGTGATTGCGACCAACACCACCCTCAGCCGCGTGGGCGTCGAAGGCCTGGCCCATGGTGACGAGGCCGGCGGCCTGTCGGGCGCGCCGGTGCGGGACAAGAGCACCCATATCGTCAAGGTGCTGGCGGCCGAGTTGGCTGGGCGTTTGCCGATCATCGCTGTGGGCGGTATCACCGAAGGCAAACACGCGGCTGAGAAGATCGCGGCCGGCGCCAGCCTGGTGCAGTTGTACTCCGGCTTCATCTACAAAGGCCCGGCATTGATTCGCCAGTCGGTGGATGCCATCGCTGCCTTGCGCTGATCAGGCAATAAAAAGGGCTCCATAAAGGAGCCCCTGGGCCGAAGCCCGCCGCCCGGATGGGGCGCGCGTGGTTAAGTCGCTACAAGTTCAAAGATGTGTGTGTCGCAATTAAATCCCCTGATTAGCCGACGGCGTGAAGTTCGTTGAGTCTGTGGATGCCCGCAGTGCCAGTCATACCGTCCCAGTTGTCGCCGCGTCCTTCTCGCCAGCCGTTGATCCAGGCTTGGCGTACCGACGGTAGAGTAAATGGGCAAAGCTCACGGGATTTTCCATGAACGCCATATTGATATCCGCGTAAAAATGCTCTTTCCAACGGATCACGCTTAAGTCTTCTCATAGGGTGTTTCCCTCACTTGTTGACTGTCTAGATATCCTTCGGCCTTGTCCAAGGCCGGGCAGAGTTTTTCTGCCGTTGGTGGGCTCGCTGCCGGCGTGGCGAGCCAATGTGTTGGCACCGTTACGGCGCCAACCTGTGTTGAGTTCTAACCAATAGGTCACATGTATTCAATGATCGTTTTGTCATAAGCACGTAACGATAACGATGCTATAGCCATAAGCTGGGCTGGTTATTCGCCCCTTTTATAGGGCAAAGCCAGCTATGATGTGCCCTGTAAAGAGGAAAGGTTTAATTCCTTAGTGAGAATGCCCGCCTATTGCAGTCGGTTATTATTCGACGAAGGGTCGGAATATTTCTTTTTGTTGCGCAACATTCTTCTTCTGCCTCGCCAATAAAGGCTCAAGAGCCCGCCAGACGGGGTGGAACGGCACATTCGTGCCACGCGAGCACTCTTCGAGAAAAGTGCTTGATTGAAAACCGAACCGGCGATGCGTCGCCGGTTCACTTATTGCTGAAAAGCCTGGAATGCCCCATGTCGGACCGTTTTGAACTCTTCCTCACCTGCCCCAAGGGCCTCGAAGGCCTGCTGATCGAGGAAGCCGTCGGGCTTGGCCTTGAGGAAGCCCGCGAGCACACCTCGGCCGTGCGCGGCATGGCTGACATGGAAACCGCCTACCGCTTGTGCCTCTGGTCGCGCTTGGCCAACCGCGTGTTGCTGGTGCTCAAGCGTTTCCCGATGAAAGACGCCGAGGATCTTTACCACGGCGTGCTGGACATCGAGTGGGCTGACCACATGGTCCCCGACGGTACCCTCGCGGTAGAGTTCAGCGGCCACGGCTCGGGGATCGACAACACCCACTTCGGGGCGCTGAAGGTCAAGGATGCGATCGTCGACAAACTGCGCACCCCGACCGGCGAGCGTCCGTCCATCGACAAGATCAACCCTGACCTGCGCATTCACCTGCGCCTGGACCGTGGCGAAGCGATCCTGTCCCTGGACCTTTCCGGCCACAGCCTGCATCAGCGTGGCTACCGCCTGCAGCAGGGCGCGGCACCCCTGAAGGAAAACCTGGCAGCGGCGATCCTGATTCGCGCCGGCTGGCCACGTATTGCCGCCGAAGGCGGCGCGCTGACCGACCCGATGTGCGGTGTCGGCACCTTCCTGGTTGAAGGCGCAATGATCGCCGCCGACATGGCCCCCAACCTTAACCGCGAGCTGTGGGGTTTCACCACGTGGCTGGGTCACGTCCCGGCGTTGTGGAAAAAGCTGCATACCGAGGCGACTGAGCGGGCGGCCATCGGCATGAACAAGCCGCCGCTGTGGGTACGTGGCTACGAAGCCGACCCGCGCCTGATCCAGCCCGCACGCAACAACATCGAACGCGCCGGCCTGAGCCACTGGATCAAGGTGTACCAGGGCGAAGTGGGCACGTTCGAGCCGCGCCCGGATCAGAATCAGAAAGGTTTGGTGATCTGCAACCCACCCTACGGTGAGCGCCTGGGTGACGAAGCCAGCCTGTTGTATCTCTATCAGAACCTCGGCGAACGCTTGCGCCAAGCCTGTATGGGCTGGGAAGCCGCAGTGTTCACCGGCGCGCCGGACCTGGGCAAGCGCATGGGTATCCGCAGCCACAAACAGTATTCGTTCTGGAACGGCGCATTGCCGTGCAAGTTGCTGCTGATCAAGGTCAATCCGGACCAGTTCGTCACCGGCGAGCGCCGCACCCCGGAACAGCGCCAGGCCGAACGTGAGCAGGCGGCTTACGACCAGGCCCCGAGCGAGCCGGCAGAGCGTCAGTACAACAAGAACGGCAACCCGATCAAGCCCGCCCCGGCCCCCGTGGTGGAACAGGCGCGCTTGAGCGAAGGCGGGCAGATGTTCGCCAACCGCCTGCAGAAGAACCTCAAGCTGTTGGGCAAATGGGCCAAGCGCGAAGGGGTGGATTGCTACCGTGTGTATGACGCCGACATGCCTGAATACTCCATGGCTATCGACCTGTACCACGATTGGGTGCACGTACAGGAATACGCCGCGCCTAAATCCATCGACCCGGAAAAAGCCTCGGCCCGCATGTTCGATGCCTTGGCGGCAATTCCCCAGGCACTGAACGTCGACAAGAGCCGTGTGGTGGTCAAGCGTCGTGAGCGTCAGAGCGGCACCAAGCAATACGAGCGTCAGAGTGCCCAAGGCAAGTTCACCGAGGTCAGTGAAGGCGGCGTTAAGTTGCTGGTCAACCTCACCGATTACCTGGACACCGGCCTGTTCCTCGACCATCGCCCGATGCGCATGCGCATCCAGAAGGAAGCGGCGGGCAAGCGCTTCCTCAATCTGTATTGCTACACCGCCACAGCCAGTGTGCATGCTGCCAAGGGCGGCGCGCGCAGCACCACCAGCGTCGACCTGTCCAAGACCTATCTGGACTGGGCGCGTCGCAATTTCTCCCTCAACGGCTTCTCCGACAAGAACCGCCTGGAACAGGGTGACGTGATGGCGTGGCTGGAAGCGAGCCGCGATGAATTCGACATGATTTTCATCGACCCGCCGACCTTCTCCAACTCCAAGCGCATGGAAGGCATCTTCGACGTGCAGCGTGACCATGTGCAGTTGCTCGACCTGGCCATGGCACGCCTGGCGCCGGGTGGCGTGCTGTACTTCTCCAACAACTTCCGCAAGTTCCAGCTGGAAGACAACCTCAGCGAACGCTATGCGGTCGAGGAAATCAGCGACAAGACCATCGACCCTGATTTTGCGCGCAATGCCAAGATCCACCGCGCCTGGAAAATCACCGCACGCTGATTTTTCTCTGTAGGAGCGAGCTTGCTCGCGAAGATCGTCAACGATAGCGCTGCGTATCGGGTTTAACGCAGCGCTCTCAGGTTCTTCGCGAGCAAGCTCGCTCCTATTGTTTTTGCACTGGTCAAACCCATGACCGATGGCTATAACTTAAGCCCTAGCCAAAGTGACACCCCCGCACACTGGCGCTGTGAGTGTTGCCTATGCCGATGCAAGTCGTTCGCCCGAAAATCCTTGGTTTTATCAGTGAGCAGGCATCGGCTTGGCTGGTGGCATTGGTGGTGTTACTGGTCGGTAGCGCGCTGACGGTGGTCGTCGCGTGGGCGGCTTCGGACCTGTATCAGCAGCAGGTGCGCCAGCGGTTCCAGTTGCTGGTCAACGAACGCTACAGCCGCATCCAGGAACGTTTTGAAGATCAGGAACAACGCCTGGGCAGCCTGCAGCGTTTCTTCGTCAATTCCGCAGAGGTATCCCGCGCCGAGTTCGACGGTTTCGCCAAACCGCTGTTGTTGCATGCCCGTGCCTATGCCTGGGCACCACGGATATTTCGTACGCAGCGCAGCTCGTTTGAGCAGGACATTTCTCGCCAGCGCGGCATTCCCTTCAGTATCCGCGAACTGAATACTGCAGGTGAGTTGGCGCCCGCGGCCGAGCGCGATGAATACGTACCGGTGCTGTACAGCCAGACCCAAAGTTTGCTGGGCTCGCCGCTGGGCTTTGATTTGCTGGCCCAGCCCCTGCGCCGGTCAGCGCTGGCGCGTGCGCAAGAAAGCGGCCAGTTGGCGGTGTCACAGCCCATGCAATTGGTGGGTGTGGAGCCCGCTTATGCGGCAGGCGTGTTGTTGGTGGCGCCCGTGAGCAAAGTCGCAGATGCCGAGCCTTACGGCTTTGTGATGGCGGTGATCAGCATGCGCCAGCTGGTGGCCGAGGGGTTGCCCAGGCCCAACCGGGACAACCTGGTGATGCAGATCGTAGACACCTCCGACACCCAGCAACGGGTGTTGTACGCGTCCAGTAACGCCTTGGGCAGCAGTGGCTTGACGGCTGCACGTCGCCTCACCCTGGGCGATCATGTCTACGCCCTGAGCCTGAGCGCCAGCGAAGTGTTCGACAAGGCCAACCATTCTTCGATGCACGCCATTCTGGCGATGGGCGTGTTGCTCAGCGCCTTGCTCAGTGCGCTGCTTTACATGCTGGTCAGCCAGCGCCAGCGCGCACTGAAACTGGTGGAGCAACGCACCGTTCAATTGCGTGCCCGTGAGCAGGAGTTGCGCGGTGCCCATGGGCAACTGCGCAGCGTGCTGAATGCGGCGACTCAAGTGGCGATCATTGCCACTGACCTGCGCGGTGTGATCAACACCTTCAATGCCGGTGCCGAACAGATGTTGGGCTTTACGGCCGAGGAGGTGCTGGGGCATATGACCTTGGACCGCCTGCACGTGGCCGCGGAACTCGACGCCCGCGCTGAGCCGTTGAGCAGGGCGCTGGGCAAGCGCATTCCAGCGAGCCAGGCGATGCTGGTGGAGAGCCCGGACAGTCAACATGAAGGGCGTGAGTGGACGCTGGTGCGCAAGGATGGCAGCCAACTGACGGTCAACATGTTGCCGACCGTGCTCTTGGATGACCATGGCCTGTGGGTCGGGCACTTGGCGATTTACCTGGATGTCACCGAGCAAAAGCGCGCCTATGAGGCCCTTGCGGTACGCGACCGCCTGCTGAAAAAACTCAGTGCCCATGTACCGGGTGGAATCTTCCAGTTCACTTTGGAACCACAGGACAATTGGCGTTTCATCTATGCCAGCGAAGGCATGCGCGATATCTATGAAATCGAACTGGGCGTGCTGCAGCAGGATGCGGGCAAGGTGCTGGAGCGCATTCACCCTTTGGACCTGGAGCGAGTGCGTGCCTCGATACGCCTTTCTGCGTTGCAACTGAGTCATTGGCGCGAAGAGTACCGCGTGCAATTACCCCAGCGAGGCCTGCGCTGGATTCGCGGCGAAGCGACGCCGGAAGAATTGCCGGGAGGCGGTACGCTTTGGCACGGTTATGTATCGGATATTTCTGATCTCAAACGGGTCGAGGATGAACTGCGCGCACTGTCCATTACCGACTCCCTGACAGGGATCTATAACCGGCGCTATTTCCAGGATCGTCTCAAGGGCGAAATGCTCCGGCTCAACCGTACCTCTGGCGCGCTGTCGTTGATCATGCTCGATATCGACCACTTCAAGCGCATCAACGATCAGCACGGCCATGCCGTGGGCGACGGCGTGTTGCAGGAGTTGTGCAAGCGTATCGGCCAACGCTTGCGCCGTACCGATGTATTTTGCCGGCTGGGTGGGGAAGAGTTTGTGGTGCTGTGCCCCAACACTGATGGCGCACAGGCTTACAGCCTGGCGATGCAGTTGTGGCAGTCGTTGCGTGATGCGGCGATGGAGCCGGTGGGGGTGGTTACCGCCAGCTTCGGCGTGGCCAGTTGGCGGATCGACGAAGGTATCGATGGCTTGCTGCTGCGCGCTGATTCGGCGGTGTACGTGGCCAAGCAGGCGGGCAGGGATCGCGTCGAGGAAGCCCTGACGCTTGAATGATCGTTCCCACGCAGAGCGTGGGAACGATCAGACAGGGTGATGTGGTGCTTTAGAGAACCGGTGCGGCTGCAACGGCCTTCGGCTGGCGATACAGGTCCAGCAGCACCTGATCCAACACCGACGAGGCTCCCCAAGGCTTGGAGTCGTTGAGAATCGCCACCACCGCCCAGGTATTGCCATTGTTGTCGCGGCTGTAACCGGCAATGGCGCGCACGGTGTTCAAGGTGCCGGTCTTCACATGCGCTTCGCCGCGCAGGGCGGTGGTTTTCAGGCGTTTACGCATGGTGCCGTCGGTGCCGGCGATCGGCATCGAGCTGATGTACTCCGCCGCATAAGGGCTTTTCCACGCGGCTTGCAGCATGGCCGCCATCTCGCGGGCGCTGACCCGTTCGGCGCGGGACAGGCCGGAGCCGTTTTCCATCACCAGGTGCGGCGCGGTGATGCCTTTCTTGGCCAGCCACTGGCGCACGACGCGTTGCGCGGCCTTGGCATCGTCGCCATCGGCATCGTTGCGAAACTGCGCACCCAGGCTCAGGAACAACTGCTGGGCCATGGTGTTGTTACTGTACTTATTGATGTCGCGGATGATCTCCGCCAGGTCCGGCGAGAAGGCGCGGGCCAGCACCTTGGCATCCTTGGGCACCGGAGCCTGGATGTCACGGCCCTGGATGGTACCGCCCAATTCCTTCCAGATCGCCCGTACAGCACCTGCGGTGTAGGTGGCGTGGTCGAGCAGCGACAGGTAAGTCTGCGAGCTGCAGCCATCACCCAGTTGGCCGCTGACGGTCACGGTCACGCTGCCGTCGGCAGCGGTCACCGGGCTGTAGCGCACGTCACCGGTGCACTGCTTGGCGTTGGTGACTTTCACCTGGTTGTCGATGCGAATGCTGGCAATCGGCGGCTCGACCGATACGATCACCCGCCCCGAATCATTGCGGGTCACGAAGCGCAGGGCCTTGAGGTTGACCAGCAAGGCGTCGGGCTTGACCAGGAACGGCTTGTTCTCATCGTTGCCGTCGTCGTTGAACTCGGGCAATTGCGGCTGGTTGAAGAAATTGCGGTCTAGCACCAGGTCGCCAGTGACTTGCTGCACGCCATTGGCACGCAGGTCGCGCATCAGCAACCAGAGCTTTTCCATGTTCAGTTTGGGATCGCCGCCGCCCTTGAGGTACAGGTTGCCACGCAGCACGCCGCCGCTGAGGGTGCCATCGGTGTAGAACTCGGTCTTCCACTGATGGTTGGGGCCGAGCATTTCCAGGGCCGCATAAGTGGTGACCAGCTTCATGGTGGAAGCCGGGTTCACCGAGACGTCGGCGTTGAAGACCGTAGGGGTACCAGGGCCGTTCAGGGGCAGCATCACCAGGGACAGCGCGGTATTTTGCAGCTTGGCCTTCTGCAGGGCCTGCGCAACGCTGGGTGGCAGGGTGTTATTGACGGGAGCGGCGCAAACGGAAAAGGCCAGGGGCAAGACAACACTGGCAAGTAACACTGAGCGCAAAGATTTGATCATAAGAAATAAAACCCTACTGCTGAGGAGGGTGAAAAAGGCGAGGGGTATGGAAGAAAATCCCTCATTGGTCACGAAAGTGTCGGCATTATGCCCCAAGCTGGCGCCACGTGTAGCTGAACGATAGCTGCTAATCATGGTTTTTTTGCGCGCATTTGCCCGTCGGTCCCAGAGAGTCGGGCAATTGCCGCCTTAAACTGCTAAAGTGCCGCCCGTTAATACTTATGAGGATTGTTCCAATGGCGACTAACCGTTCCCAGCGTCTGCGCAAAAAACTGTGCGTTGATGAATTTCAAGAGCTGGGTTTCGAACTGAACCTGGACTTCAACGAAGGCCTGAGTGAAGAAGCTATCGACGCTTTCCTCGAAGCATTCATCAAAGAAGCCATGGAAGCCAATGGCCTGGGCTATGTCGGCGGCGATGACTACGGTCTGGTTTGCCTGCAAAAGCGTGGCTCGGTCTCCGAAGAGCAGCGTGCTGCCGTGGAAGCCTGGCTGAAAACCCGTTCCGAGCTGACCAAGGCTGAAGTCAGCCCGTTGCTGGACGTGTGGTATCCGGAAAAGCCGATCAACGCGGCTAAGTGATACTGAAAAAAACGGCGACCTGAGGGTCGCCGTTTTTTTATGCCTTGCGCCAATTCAGAATCAGCAGCGTCAACACCCCCGCCACAATCCCCCAGAACGCCGAACCGATGGAAAACAACGTCAAGCCTGACGCCGTGACCATAAAGGTGATCAGCGCCGCTTCCCGTTCCTTCGGCTCATTCATGGCGATGCTCAAGCCATTGATGATCGAGCCAAACAACGCCAACGCCGCAATCGACAGCACCAGTTCCTTGGGCAGGGCTGCGAACAATGCTGCCAGCGTGGCGCCGAATACCCCGGCAATCCCATAGAACACCCCACACCACACCGCAGCGGTGTAGCGCTTGTTGCGGTCTTCATGGGCGTGCGGCCCGGTGCAGATCGCGGCGCTGATCGCCGCCAGGTTGATGCCGTGGGAGCCGAACGGTGCCAGCACCAATGACGCCAGGCCAGTGGTAGTGATCAACGGCGACGCCGGCACGGTGTAGCCGTCGGCTCGCAGCACGGCTACGCCGGGCATGTTCTGCGAGGTCATGGCCACCACGAACAGCGGAATGCCGATGCTGATGGTCGCCGCCAACGAGAAGTGCGGCGTCGTCCAAACGGGCGTCGCCACCTCCAGATGAAAACCGCTGAAATCCAGCAGCCCCATCAGCCCTGACAAGGCGGTACCGATGAGCAAGGCGGCCAGCACGGCATAACGCGGCGACAGGCGCTTGATGATCAGGTAGGTGAAGAACATCCCCAGCACCAGCCCGGTACGATGCTGGGCGGCGACGAAAATCTCGCTGCCGATCTTGAACAGGATCCCCGCCAGCAACGCCGCCGCCAGTGACGCCGGAATCCGCTTGACCAGTTTCTCAAAGCTGCCGGTCAACCCGCAGAGCGTCACCAGTACCGCGCAGGTGATGTAGGCACCGATGGCCTCGCCATAGCTCACGCCGCCCAGGCTGGTGATCAGCAGCGCCGCGCCAGGGGTGGACCAGGCGATGGTGATCGGTGTGCGATAGCGCAGGGACAGGCCGATGCTGCACACTGCCATGCCGATGGAAATCGCCCAGATCCACGAAGAAATCTGCGCCGTGGTCAAGCCGGCGGCCTGGCCGGCCTGGAACATCAGCACCAGGGAGCTGGTGTAGCCGGTCATCATGGCGATAAAGCCGGCGACGACGGCCGACGCAGAAGTGTCGGCCAGTGGGCGCAAGGGCGCTTGGGTGGCGTCGGTCATGGAGAGGTGTTCCTTATTGCCGGGAATTTGCCGCTGGCGGCTCTGATTCAAGCCTAAACTCAAACGTAACGAGTCATTGCAATACAGCCGAGCCCGCAAACAGCCGTACAGTGTGTTGGCGCAGTGGGTTGTGTACAATGTGCGCTGTTTTTAGGTGATACTTGCCAGCGACACGCTGTTGCCGTATTACCGTTAATTCGCCGTTCTCAAACCCGAGTGCCCATGAACGAACAGTTGCAACCTCTCAAGAAACAACCGCGAGCCGGCAAGGCCGGTCGCAGCGGAACCCAGGACGATATCGTCTATGCGCATATCTTCGAGGCGATCCTTGAACAACGCCTGGCGCCCGGAACCAAATTGAGTGAAGAGGCACTGGGCGAGATCTTCGGCGTGAGCCGCACCATCATTCGCCGCGCGCTGTCGCGCCTGGCCCATGAAAGCGTGGTACTGCTGCGGCCCAATCGCGGTGCGGTGGTTGCCAGCCCAAGCGTCGAAGAAGCACGCCAGGTGTTCATGGCCCGGCGCCTGGTGGAGCGGGCGATCACAGAATTGGCGGTGCAGCACGCCACGGCGGAGCAACTGGCCGAGTTGCGCCAGATGGTCAACGACGAGCGCGACAGCTTCTCGCGCGGTGACCGTGGCGCCGGTATCCGTCTTTCCGGCGAATTCCACTTGAAGCTGGCCGAAGCCGCGAAGAACGCGCCGCTGATCAGCTTCCAGCGCAGCCTGGTGTCCCAGACGTCATTGATCATCGCCCAGTATGAAAGCGGCAACCGCTCGCACTGTTCCTACGATGAGCACACCCAGTTGATCGACGCGATCGAAGCCCGGGATGCGACGTTGGCGGTGAACTTGATGATGCATCACATGGATCACATCGACAGCAAGCTCAACCTCGATGAAGAGAGTGCGTCGGATGATTTGCATGCGGTGTTTTCGCATCTTTTACAGACTAAAAAACCTGGGCGCTCGTCTGTAAAGTTGTAAACCCAATCAAATGTGGGAGCAGGCTTGTGTGGGAGCTGGCTTGCCTGCGATAGCATCACCGCGGTGTAACTGACATACCGCGGTGCCTGCATCGCGGGCAAGCCCGGCTCCCACACAAGCCCCTCCCACATTGGTTTTGTGGGGGGCTCTGAGATCAGCGCTGGTGAACGAGCTGCCCGGCTGCATAGGTTTGCAGCACCGTCCGGTCATCCCCCAACGTCATCAGTACAAACAACGTCTCGGCAATGTTATTGGCCTGTTTCAGGCGGTAGCTCAGCAGCGGCGTGGCGTTGTAATCCAACACCAGGAAGTCTGCATCGGTGCCTGGTTGCAACGTGCCGATCTTGTCTTCCAGGCGCAGCGCTCGAGCGCCGCCCAGGGTGGCCAGGTACAGCGACTTGAACGGGCTCAGCCGCGCACCTTGCAGTTGCATGACCTTGTAGGCTTCGTTCAGGGTTTGCAGCAGCGAGAAGCTGGTGCCGCCGCCCACGTCGGTGCCCAGGCCCACGTTCAAGTTGTGTTTTTCGGCCATCGGCAGGTTGAACAGACCACTGCCGAGGAAGAAGTTCGACGTCGGGCAGAACGCGACTGCCGAGCCGGTCTCTGCCAGCCGTGCGCATTCGTCATCGCACAGGTGTACGCCGTGGGCAAACACCGAGCGCTCGCCGAGCAGCTTGTAGTGGTCGTAGACATCCAGGTAGCCGTTGCGCTCCGGGAACAGCTCATTGACCCACTCGATTTCCTGCTTGTTTTCGCTGATGTGGGTCTGCATGTACAAATCCGGGTATTCGCCCAGCAACTGACCAGCCAGCGTCAATTGCTCCGGCGTACTCGTAGGGGCGAAGCGTGGCGTCACCGCGTAATGCAGGCGCCCCTTGCCGTGCCAGCGTTCGATCAGCGCCTTGCTTTCCTGGTAGCCGGATTCGGCGGTGTCGGTCAGGTAATCAGGCGCGTTGCGGTCCATCATCACCTTGCCGGCAATCATGCGCAGGTCGAGTTTCTCGGCCGCTTCAAAGAATGCATTCACCGATTGCGGGTGCACGCTGCCGAACACCAGCGCTGTGGTGGTGCCGTTGCGCAGCAACTCCTTGATGAAAATATCCGCGACTTCTTCGGCGTGAGCCTTGTCGGCAAACTGGCTTTCACAAGGGAAGGTGTAGGTGTTGAGCCAGTCCAGCAGTTGCTCGCCATAGGCGCCGACCATCCCGGTCTGTGGCAGGTGGATATGGGTGTCGATCAAGCCAGGGGTAATCAGCGCGTCCTGGTAATGGGTGATGTCGATATCGGCGGGCAGGCTCGGCAGCAGGTCGCTGGCGTGACCAAGGGCGCTGATCTGGCCGTTGTCGATCACCAGCAGGCCGTCCTCGAAATATTCATAGGAGGCTTCGATCCCGACCACGGCAGGGTCGGCGATGCTGTGCAGGATGGCGGCACGGTAGGCTTTGCGAGTCAAAGGCATGATCGTCTCGATTTAGATAGCTTGGCTGCGGCGTGAAGCCGGCAGCAGTTTGGCAATAGGTTCGGCGCCGGCAAGGTGCTGGCCGAAATTGGCGTTATAGGTGGCAATGATTTCGCCGGCGATGGAGATGGCGATCTCCACCGGGAGCTTGCCCTTGACCTCGGGGAGGCCCATGGGGCAGCGCATGCGTTGCAATTGCGCGGCGTCAAAGCCGCGATCACGCAGGCGGTGTTCGAATTTGACCCGCTTGGTTTTCGAGCCAATCAGGCCGAAGTAGGCGAAGTCGTTGCGCTTGAGCAGGGCGGCAGTCAGTTCCAGGTCCAGCGCGTGGTTGTGGGTCATGACGATGCAGTAACTGCCTGCTGGCAAGTCGGCAATTTCGTCGACCGGCTCTTCTCTGACGATTTTACGCACGCCTTGGGGGATGTGCTGCGGGAATTCCTGCTCGCGGGAATCGATCCAGCGCACCCGGCAGGGCAGGCTTGCCAGCAATGGCACCAACGCACGGCCGACATGGCCGGCGCCAAACACGGCGATGTGCGCCTGCGCCTGGCCCATGGGCTCGAACAACAGCACGGTGACGCCACCGCAGCACTGGCCCAGGCTGGCGCCGAGGCTGAAGCGCTCCAGATGAGTGTTCTGCTGGCCGCGCACCAACATGTCTCGGGCGATCTGCATCGCCTTGTATTCCAGATGCCCGCCGCCGATGGTGTCGAAGGTGTGCGCGGCGCTGATGACCATCTTGGAACCGGCGTTGCGCGGGGTTGAGCCGAGTTCTTCGATGATGGTGACGAGCACGCAGGGTTCGCCCTGGTTGTGCAGGGTGGCGAGGGCGCTGATCCAGTTGTCCATGTCTACCTCAACATTTCTGCTGTTAGTTCGGCCGCTATCGCAGGCAAGCCAGCTCCCACATTTGATCGGGTTAGCACCTCAAAATGTGGGAGCCGGGCTTGCCCGCGATGGCAGCGCCTGGGTCTAGAGCGAAGCCAATTCAGTGTCAGCCTCGACAGCCTTCGCCGCCCGCAACTGCCGCATCTGCTCACACCCCCACAACACCCGCTCGGGCGTGGCCGGCGCATCGATCTTGGGCTGCTGGCGATAGTCAGCCAAACTCGCCACCGCGTCCTTGATCGCACACCACGACGCAATCCCCAGCATGAACGGCGGCTCGCCCACGGCCTTGGAATGGAACACCGTGTCTTCCGGGTTCTTGCGGTTCTCTACCAGCTTCACCCGCAGGTCCAGCGGCATGTCGGCCACCGCCGGGATCTTGTAGCTGGCCGGGCCGTTGGTCATCAGCTTGCCCTTGTTGTTCCACACCAGCTCTTCCATGGTCAGCCAGCCCATGCCCTGGATGAAGCCGCCTTCCACCTGGCCGATGTCGATGGCCGGGTTCAGCGAGGCGCCCACGTCATGCAGGATGTCGGTGCGCAGCATTTTGTATTCGCCGGTCAGGGTGTCGACGATCACTTCGCAGCAGGCCGCCCCGAACGCGTAGTAATAGAACGGTCGCCCGCGTGACTGGCTGCGGTCGTAGAAGATTTTCGGGGTCTTGTAGAAACCTGTGCTGGAGAGCGATACCTGGGCGAAATACGCCTGCTGGATCAACGCCTCGAAGCTCAGGATCTGCTCGCGCACGCGCACATGGCCGTTGCGAAACTCCACGTCCGCCTCACTCACGTCGTATTTGCGCGCCGCAAATTCCACCAGGCGCTGCTTGATGGTTTCGGCCGCGTTCTGCGCGGCCTTGCCATTCAGGTCGGCGCCGCTGGAAGCGGCAGTGGGCGAGGTGTTGGGTACCTTGTCGGTGTTGGTGGCGGTAATTTGTACGCGGTCGATTTCTACCTGGAACACTTCGGCCACGACTTGCGCGACCTTGGTATTCAAGCCCTGGCCCATCTCGGTGCCGCCGTGGTTCAGGTGGATGCTGCCATCGGTGTAGATATGGATCAGCGCGCCGGCCTGGTTGAGGAAGCTGGCGGTGAACGAAATACCGAATTTCACCGGGGTCAACGCCAAGCCCTTTTTCAGAATCGGGCTGTGGGCGTTGTACAGGCGGATCGCTTCGCGGCGCTCTGCGTACTGGCTGCTGGCCTCAAGCTCGGCGGTCATTTCTTCGAGCATGTTGTGCTCGACGGTCTGGTAGTAGTGGGTAACGTTGCGCTCGGTCTTGCCGTAGTAGTTGACCTTGCGCACGGCCAGCGGGTCTTGGCCTAGATGGCGGGCGATGGCGTCCATTACCTCTTCGATGGCGACCATGCCCTGCGGGCCGCCGAAGCCGCGATAGGCCGTGTTGGAGGCGGTATTGGTCTTGCAGCGATGGCCGTTGACCGTGGCGTCGCCCAGGTAATATGAGTTGTCGGCGTGGAACATGGCGCGGTCGACAATCGAGTTGGACAGGTCCGGCGAACAACCGCAGTTACCCGCCAGTTCCAGGTTGATGCCGTGCAGTCGGCCGTTGTCGTCAAACCCTACGTCGTATTCGATATAGAAGGGGTGGCGCTTGCCGGTCATCAGCATGTCTTCGACCCGTGGCAGGCGCATCTTGGTCGGCTGGCCGGTGAGGCGCGCCACCACGGCGCACAGGCACGCCGGGCTGGCGGCCTGGGTTTCCTTGCCGCCAAAACCACCGCCCATGCGGCGCATGTCGACCACGATCTTGTTCATCGACACATCCAACACTTCGGCCACCAGCTTCTGCACTTCGGTGGGGTTTTGCGTGGAGCAGTAGACGATCATGCCGCCGTCTTCGGTGGGCATCACCGAAGAGATCTGGGTTTCCAGATAAAAGTGTTCCTGGCCGCCGATATGCAAGGTGCCCTGTATGCGATGCTTGGCGCTTGCCAGCGCAGTGGCCGAGTCGCCGCGTTGGTGGGTGTGGCTGTCGAGCACGAAGTGCTTGTTGCGAAACGCCTCGACCACATCCAGCACTGGCTCCAGGTCTTCATATTCGATCACTGCCGCCATTGCCGCCTTGCGTGCGGTCTCCAGGTCGCGGGCGGCCACGGCCAGCACCACCTGGCCGACGAACTGAACGGTGTCGATGGCCAGCAGTGGGTCGCCGGGCATCAACGGGCCGATGTCTTTCAGGCCCGGTACGTCTTCATGGGTGATCGCAATGCGCACGCCGTCGAAGGCGTAGCAGGGCGCGGTGTCGATGCTGATGATCCGAGCGTGGGCGCGGTCCGACATGCGCGCATACAGGTGCAACTGGTTGGGAAATTCCAGGCGGTCGTCGATGTACTGTGCTTCACCGCTGACGTGTTTGGCGGCGCTGTCATGTTTGACGCTGCGCCCGACTCCGGTGGTGAGGTCCTGGGCAAACAGTGCGGCAAGTTCGGCCTGGGTTTTTACCACGGCGTGATGGTTAGACATAAGCGGTCACCCGAGTCTCGATGTGCGGCGTTTGCAGTTCGATGAAGTATTTGCGCAGCAGGTTCTGCGCGCTGAGCAGGCGGTATTCCTTGCTGGCGCGGAAGTCCGACAGTGGGGTGAAGTCGCCGGCCAGGGCGGTGCAGGCTTTTTCTACCGTGGCCGCATTCCACGTGGCGCCTACCAGCGCAGCCTCGCAGCGGGTTGCGCGTTTTGGCGTGGCGGCCATGCCGCCGAACGCAACGCGCGCTTGGCTGACCACGCCGTTGTCGATCTTCAGGTTGAACGCTGCGCATACGGCGGAAATATCGTCGTCCAGGCGCTTGGACACCTTGTAGGCCCGGAACAGCGTGTGGCCCTTGGGCACGATGATGGTCTCGATGAACTCGCTGTCCTGGCGCGCGGTGACGCGGTAGTCGATGAAATAGTCTTCCAGCGCCAGGGTGCGGCGGGTGTTGCCCTTGCACAGTACGATCTGCGCGCCCAGGGCAATCAGCAGCGGCGGCGAGTCACCAATCGGCGAAGCGTTGCCGATATTGCCGCCCAGGGTGCCTTGGTTGCGAATTTGCAGGGAGGCGAAGCGTTGCAGCAGTTCGCCGAAGTCCGGGTATTCATGGTGCAGCGCGGCGTAGCAGTCGGAGAGGGCGGTGGCCGCGCCGATTTCCAGGCGGTCGTCGAACTGCTCGATGCGCTTCATGGCTTCAATGTTGCCGACGTAGATCATCACCGGCAGGGTGCGGTGGAACTGGGTGACTTCCAGCGCCAGGTCAGTGCCGCCGGCCAGCAGCCGGGCTTGTGGGTAGGCGTCATAGAGGTCGGCCAGGTCGGTAACGGTCAATGGCACCAGGCAGCGCTTGTCACCACTGTTGAGTTCGCCGGTCTGGGTCGGCGCGATAGCCTTGAGGCGGGCGATGGTTTCAGCCTGGCGGCTGTCGAATTGATCCTGGGGCTTGTTGCAGCAGGCCTGTTCGGCGGCGGCGAGAATCGGGCGATAACCGGTGCAGCGGCACAGGTTGCCGGCCAGGGCTTCATGGGCTTTGTGGCTGTCGGGGGCGTCGCTGTTTTTTTGCAGGGCAAACAGCGACATCACGAAGCCCGGGGTGCAAAAGCCGCACTGTGAGCCATGGCACTCGACCATGGCCTGTTGCACGCTGTGCAGTTGACCCTTGTGCTTGAGGTCTTCAACGCTGATCAGTTGTTTGCCGTGCAGCGACGACACGAACGTCAGGCAGGAATTGAGGCTGCGGTAACGAATCTGCTCGGCGCCTTGCTCGTCGGTGTGCAGCTCGCCGACCACCACGGTGCACGCGCCACAGTCGCCGCTGGCGCAGCCTTCCTTGGTACCGGCTTTGCCCACATGCTCGCGCAGATAGTTGAGCACGGTCAGGTTGGGGTCCAGGGCGTGCTCGCTACGGAGTTCCTGGTTAAGTAAAAACTGGATCACGGAAGGCCTCGCAGACTCATTATTGTTGTTAACCGCTTTGCGCCGAATCTAGTCATGTCTGACTTTTCGGTCAATGGTTTTCTGACCTAAGGGTCAAGAAAATGCGGTCGCAACACTTTCAATTATGGTCCAGTCTTCTGGAACCGGCGTTTTTGGCGGCTTACAGGCTTCAACTTTGCTTATTTCATGCCAAATTCGCCACGGTGGGCGTAGCGCCATCAGCGGGCCAATGCGCTACACTGCCGCGCTTGTACTGATAGAAGATTTTGAAGGGAAAACATGACGTTCAAGGCGCCGGACAGTCTCGCCGAGCAAATTGCTCACCACCTCGCCGAACGTATCATTCGCGGCGATCTCAAGCCTGGGGAGCGGATCCAGGAACAGAAGGTCACGCTGGCGCTCAACGTCAGCCGTGGTTCCGTGCGCGAAGCTTTGCTGATCCTTGAGCGCCGCCATTTGATTGCGATCCTGCCGCGCCGTGGCGCTCACGTCACCGAACTTACCGCGCACAAGGTGCAGAGCCTGTGTACGTTGATGGGCGAGATGTACATCCTGCTCGGCAATGCGGTTGCCGAAGGCTGGCAGACCCAGGCCGACATGGCGCCGTTTCTGCAGATCCAGCAACGCCTTCAATTGAGCCTGGAGCGTGAGGACATCCGCGCTTTCGTCGAAGAAAGCTTCAGCGTGATGCGCGCCGCGTACCCCTTCGCCAACAACCCTTATTTGCAGGAAACCGTCGAAAACCTGCAGCCGGCGATGAACCGCGCTTATTACCTGGCCCTGGATCAGCGCAAGGCGTCCATGAGCGAGTTCCTGGCGCTGTTCGAGCAATTGCTCGCCGCAGTACTGGCCCGTGACCTGGTGCAGATTCGCCTGGTGCTCACAGCCTATTGCCAGCGCAGCAGTTCGCTGGTCATCGCAGCCTTGGCGGACGCCTAAGCGTGCGGCTCAAGTGCATCAAGTTGGCGGGGTTCAAATCCTTCGTCGACCCCACCACCGTCAACTTCCCCAGCAACATGGCGGCGGTGGTGGGGCCCAATGGCTGCGGCAAGTCGAACATCATCGACGCCGTGCGATGGGTGATGGGCGAGAGCTCGGCGAAAAACCTGCGCGGCGAGTCGATGACCGACGTCATTTTCAACGGCTCCACCAGCCGCAAGCCGGTGAGCCAGGCCAGTATCGAACTGGTATTCGATAACTCCGACGGCACCCTGATCGGCGAATACGCCGCCTACGCGGAAATTTCCATCCGTCGTAAAGTCACCCGCGACAGCCAGAACAGCTACTTCCTCAACGGCACCAAGTGTCGCCGTCGCGATATCACCGATATTTTCCTCGGCACCGGCCTGGGCCCGCGCAGCTATTCGATCATCGAGCAGGGCATGATCTCCAAGCTGATCGAAGCCAAGCCCGAAGACCTGCGTAACTTTATCGAAGAGGCGGCCGGCATCTCCAAGTACAAGGAGCGCCGTCGCGAGACTGAAAACCGTATCCGTCGCACCCACGAAAACCTCGCCCGCCTGACCGACCTGCGCGAAGAGCTGGAGCGCCAGCTCGAACGCCTGCACCGCCAGGCGCAGGCCGCCGAGAAGTATCAGGAATACAAGGGCGAAGAGCGCCAACTCAAGGCGCAACTGTCGGCCCTGCGCTGGCAGGCCTTGAATGACCAGGTGGGCCAGCGCGAAGCGATTATTGGCACCCAGGAAGTCAGCTTTGAAGCGCTGGTGGCCGAGCAGCGCAATGCCGACGCCAGCATTGAGCGCCTGCGTGACGGTCACCATGAGTTGTCCGAACGCTTCAATCTGGTGCAAGGCCGCTTCTATTCGGTGGGCGGTGACATTGCCCGGGTCGAGCAGAGTATCCAGCACGGCCAGCAGCGTTTGCGCCAGTTGCAGGATGACTTGAAGGAAGCCGAACGCGCACGCCTGGAAACCGAATCGCACCTGGGCCATGACCGTACCTTGCTGCTGACCCTGGGCGAAGAGCTGGACATGCTCACCCCCGAGCAGGAAATCACCAGCGCCGCCGCCGAAGAGGCCGCCGCCGCCCTGGAAGAATCCGAAGCCACCATGCACGGCTGGCAGGAACAGTGGGACGCCTTCAACCTGCGATCCGCCGAACCACGCCGCCAGGCCGAGGTGCAGCAGTCGCGCATCCAGCAGCTGGAAACCAGCATGGAACGCCTGGCCGAGCGCCAGCGCCGGCTGCAGGAAGAGCGCGTACTGCTCGCCGCCGACCCGGAAGACGCGGCGATCATGGCGCTGAGCGAACAACTGGCCGAAAGCGAAATGACCCTGGAAGAGCTGGAGGCCAGCGAAGAGCAGCAAGTGGAGCGCCTGGAGCAACTGCGTCAGCAATTGCACACCGCGACCCAGGCGCAGCAGCAAGCCCAGGGCGACTTGCAGCGGCTCAATGGTCGGTTGGCTTCGCTGGAGGCCTTGCAGCAAGCCGCGCTCGACCCCGGTACCGGCACCGCCGAATGGCTGCGCGACCAGCATTTGGCCGAACGCCCACGCCTGGCCGAAGGCTTGAAAGTCGAAGCCGGCTGGGAATTGGCGGTGGAAACCGTGCTGGGCGCCGATCTGCAAGCGGTGCTGGTGGATGATTTCGGCGGCTTCGACCTGGCCGGGTTTGCCCAGGGCGATTTGCGCCTGCTCAGCCCGGCGCCCGAGGGTGCGCGGGTGCCGGGTAGTTTGCTGGACAAGGTCGAGGCGGCGATGGATCTGTCGCCCTGGCTGGGTCAGGTCAGGCCCGTGGAGACCCTTGAGCAAGCCTTGGCCCAACGCGGCCAATTGGCGGCCGGCGAAAGCTTGATCAGCCGCGATGGTTATTGGGTCGGCCGCCACTTCCTGCGCGTGCGCCGCGCCAGTGAGGCGGAAAGTGGCGTATTGGCCCGTGGCCAGGAAATCGTCAACCTGAGCGCTGAGCGTGAAGAACGCGAAGCCACACTGGAAAGCCTGGAAACCGAACTGCAAACCCTGCGTGCTACCCAGCGTCAGCAGGAAACCGGCCGCGAACACCTGCGTCGGCTGTTGCAGGACGAAGCGCGCCAGCAAGGCGAATTGAAAGCCCAGTTGTCTGCGAGCAGGGCCAAGGTGGAGCAATTGACCCTGCGCCGCACCCGTCTTGACGAAGAAGTGGCCGAGATGGGCGAACAGCGCGCCCTGGAACACGAACAGATCGGTGAAGCGCGCCTGCACTTGCAGGAAGCCCTCGACAGCATGGCCCTGGACACCGAACAGCGCGAGTTGCTGCTGGCCCAGCGCGACAGCCTGCGTGAGCGCCTTGACCGCGTGCGCCAGGAAGCCCGGCAGCACAAGGACCACGCCCATCAGTTGGCCGTACGCTTGGGCTCGTTGCGCGCCCAGCATGATTCCACGCGCCAGGCCCTTGAGCGCCTGGAGATGCAGTCCGAACGCCTGACCGAAAAGCGCGAGCAACTGAGCCTCAACCTGGAGGAGGGCGAGGCGCCGCTGGAAGAGCTGCGCCTCAAGCTTGAGGAATTGCTCGATAAGCGCATGACCGTCGACGTCGAACTCAAGACCGCACAGATCGCCCTGGAAGACGCAGACCGCGAACTGCGCGACGCCGAAAAGCGTCGCACCATGGCCGAGCAGCAATCCCAGTTGATCCGCGGCCAGCTCGAACAACAGCGTATGGAATGGCAAGCCCTCACCGTGCGCCGCAAGACCTTGCAAGACCAATTGCTGGAAGACGGCTATGACCTGCACGGCGTGCTCAACACCCTGACCGCCCAGGCCAACGAGAAAGACGCCGAAGAAGAACTTGAACGGATTGCCGCACGTATTCAACGCCTGGGCGCGATCAACCTCGCCGCTATCGATGAGTACCAGCAGCAGTCCGAGCGTAAACGTTATCTGGATGCCCAGGACGCTGATCTGGTTGAAGCCCTGGACACCCTGGAAAACGTGATCCGCAAGATCGACAAGGAAACCCGCAACCGCTTCAAAGATACCTTTGATCAGATTAATGGCGGTTTACAGGCGTTATTCCCAAAAGTTTTCGGTGGTGGCAGCGCCTACTTGGAACTGACGGGCGAAGATCTACTCGATACAGGGGTGACGATCATGGCGCGGCCTCCGGGCAAGAAGAACAGCACCATCCATTTGTTGTCCGGCGGCGAGAAAGCTCTGACCGCATTGGCCCTGGTATTTGCCATCTTCAAGTTGAACCCTGCGCCGTTCTGCATGCTCGACGAGGTTGACGCGCCGCTGGATGACGCTAACGTTGGACGCTACGCTCGGTTGGTCAAAGAGATGTCCCAGACGGTGCAGTTCATCTATATCACCCACAACAAGATCGCCATGGAAATGGCCGACCAGTTGATGGGGGTGACGATGCATGAGCCGGGCTGTTCGCGATTGGTCGCGGTGGATGTGGAAGAGGCGATGGCGATGGTGGAATCCTGAACCACGCCGGGAGAGAGAATTTACAGCACGCTGTAGCGCGATTTACCGGCCTGGGGAAAGTGGCAAATGGACATATTTGTTCAAGGCATTTTGACAGACGGTGTAAAGTTATCTTTGGTCGTGCTAGTTTAATGTCAATTTTTCGTGTGCGTGGGCAAAACGTCAGTCAGAACATAGAGTTGGCGCCACGTTTTAAAGCGGTTTGCACGGTGCTAAACCCCTTATTTTTCAGCATTTTTTATTAGAGGCACGGGATTACATGGAAATCGGTCTGCGCGAGTGGCTGATCGTCATCGGCATCATTGTCATTGCCGGTATTCTTTTCGATGGCTGGCGCCGTATGCGCGGTGGCAAGGGCAAGCTCAAGTTCCGTCTGGACCGAAACCTGTCCAACTTGCCTGACGACGACGGCGCCGCCGAGCTGCTGGGGCCGCCCCGTGTGCTGGATACCCATAAAGAGCCGCAACTGGACGAGCATGACCTGCCGTCGATGAGCGCCCCGCTGCGTGAAGCCCGCGAACCGTCCTCCAAGCGCGGCAAGCGTGGTGGCGCGGCGGTTGCCGAGCCACACCAGGGCGACCTGAACCTCGACGTTGACGACGGCCCGAGCTTCAGCAGCCGTGATGATGATTTCCCGGACGAGACCGCGACCAAAAGCGCGTCGCGCCAATCGGTGAACGATCAGCCGGCTGCCGAAGAAGTGCTGGTCATCAGCGTGATCTGCCGCGACGCCGGCGGTTTCAAAGGCCCGGCACTCTTGCAGAACATCCTCGAAAGCGGCCTGCGTTTTGGCGAGATGGATATCTTCCATCGTCACGAAAGCATGGCCGGTAACGGCGAAGTGCTGTTCTCCATGGCCAACGCGGTCAAGCCGGGCACGTTCGATCTGGACGATATCGACCTGTTCAGCACCCCGGCGGTGAGTTTCTTCCTTGGTCTGCCAGGCCCGCGTCACCCCAAACAAGCGTTCGACGTGATGGTGGCCGCCGCCCGCAAGCTGTCCCAGGAACTCAACGGCGAGCTCAAGGACGACCAACGCAGCGTGCTCACCGCCCAGACCATCGAACACTACCGTCAGCGCATCGTCGAGTTCGAGCGTCGCGCCCTGACACAGAAACGCTGAGGAACGATCTTAAGCGTTGTCTGTAGAATCCGTGCACTAACATATTGAGCAGCTTCGGCTGCTCTTTTGCTTTATGAGAGAACACCCATGACCGCCGCCCATACCCGCATCCTCGAACTGCGCGCTGAACTGGATCAGCATAACTACCGCTACCACGTCCTCGACGAGCCGAGCATCCCGGACGCCGAATACGACCGCCTGTTCCACGAGCTCAAGGCCCTGGAGGCCGAGCACCCGGAGCTGGTGACGCGTGATTCGCCGACGCAGCGGGTCGGCAGTGCGGCATTGTCGGCGTTCACCCAGGTCAAGCACGAGATCCCGATGCTCAGCCTGGGCAACGCCTTCGATGAAACCACCATGCTGGAGTTTGATCGCCGGGTCACCGAGGGCCTTGACCTGCCGGTGGGCGATCTGTTTGGCGCTGGCGCTGCGGTGGAATACAGCTGCGAGCCGAAGCTGGATGGCCTGGCGGTCAGCCTGTTGTACCAGGATGGCGAGCTGGTGCGCGGTGCCACCCGGGGCGACGGCACCACGGGCGAGGACATCAGCGTCAACGTGCGCACCGTGCGCAATATCCCTCTGAAACTGCACGGCGCGGGCTGGCCAGCCACCCTGGAAGTGCGCGGTGAAGTGTTCATGTCCAAGGCCGGTTTCGAGCGGTTGAACGCCTCGCAACTGGAAGTGGGCGGCAAGACCTTCGCCAACCCGCGCAACGCTGCGGCGGGCAGCTTGCGCCAACTGGATTCGAAGATCACCGCCAGTCGCCCGCTGGAGTTCTGCTGCTATGGCATCGGCCAGGTGACCGCGGATATCAGCGACACCCATATCGGCAACCTCAAGCAGTTGCAGAAGTGGGGCATGCCGATCAGCCACGAGTTGAAGCTGGCCAAGGGCATCCAGGAATGCCTGGACTACTACCGCGACATCGGCGAGCGCCGCAATGCGCTGGGCTATGAAATCGACGGCGTGGTGTTCAAGGTCAACAGCATTGCCTACCAGCGTGAACTGGGCTTCCGTGCCCGCGAGCCGCGCTGGGCGATCGCGCACAAATTCCCGGCCATGGAAGAACTCACCGAGCTGCTCGACGTGGAATTCCAGGTCGGCCGCACCGGTGCGGTCACGCCGGTGGCGCGCCTCAAGCCGGTCAAGGTGGCCGGTGTGACCGTGTCCAATGCCACCCTGCACAACATGGACGAAGTGGCACGCTTGGGGCTGATGATCGGTGACACCGTGATCATCCGCCGCGCCGGTGATGTGATTCCGCAGGTGGTCTCGGTGGTCACCGAACGCCGCCCGGAAAACGCCCGCGCTGTGCAGATCCCGCAAAATTGCCCGGTGTGCGGTTCCCATGTGGAGCGCACGCAGTTGGTCAAGCGCAGCAAGGGCAAGGAAACCGTCAGCGAAGGCGCGGTGTACCGTTGCGTCGGGCGTCTGGCCTGCGGTGCGCAACTCAAGCAGGCCATCATTCATTTCGTCTCGCGCCGGGCCATGGACATCGACGGCCTGGGCGACAAGACCATCGAGCAACTGGTGGATGAACAGCTCATCGGTTCGCCGGCCGATCTCTACAAGCTCAAATACGAACAGATCATCGACCTGGAAGGCTTTGCCGATACCTCCAGCAAGAAGCTGATCAGTGCCATCGAAAACAGCAAGACCCCGACCCTGGCACGCTTTATCTACGCCTTGGGCATTCCCGATGTGGGCGAGGAGACGGCCAAGGTGCTGGCGCGCTCGCTGGCGTCCCTGGAGCGTGTTCAAAAGGCGTTGCCAGAGGTGCTGACGTACTTGCCGGATGTTGGGCTGGAAGTGGCCCATGAGATCCATAGCTTCTTTGAAGACGGGCACAACCAGCAGGTGATTGGCGCGCTGTTGTCGCCAGACGAATGCGGCCTGCAATTGCAGGAGCAGGGCGAACTCAGCGCGGAATTCGCCGCCAGCACCACCTTGGGCGGTTTGCTCGACAAGCTGCACGTGCCTTCGGTGGGACCGGGCGCGGCGCAGAAGCTCGCGGACAAGTTCGGTTCGCTGGAGGGCATCATCAAGGCTGACTGGCTCGACATGCGCCAGGCGCTGCCCGAGAAGCAAGCCAAGGCTGTACGGGAGTTTTTCGATAATGCCGACAACGCCAACCATGCCCTGGCCATCGAGCAGCAGCTCAAGGACTTCGGCATGCACTGGCAGAGCGAGAAAAAGGTCGTTGAAGGCTTGCCCGAAGCCGGGCACACCTGGGTACTCACCGGCTCCCTGGAGTTGATGAGCCGCGATGTGGCCAAGGACAAGCTCGAAAGCCTGGGGGCCAAGGTGGCCGGTTCCGTTTCGGCGAAAACCCACTGTGTGGTGGCGGGACCCGGCGCCGGCTCGAAACTGGCCAAGGCCAATGAGCTGGGCCTGAAAGTACTGGACGAAGAGGCCTTCGTCGCCTTCCTGGCCAAGCACAACATCACCGTCTGATTGATCGTCCCCACGCTCCGCGTGGGAACGCATCCTGTGACGCTCCGCGTCACGGCCTTCGCGCAGACGCAGAGCGTCCAAGGCGGCATTCCCACGCGGAGCGTGGGAACGATCTCTCCCGAGAAATGATCTAGTCTCTGTCACCCAGGGAGAGATCGCCATGTTCCGCTACTTCGAGCAACTCAGCACGCGCATCGCCGCTCCGTTCATGGCCGAAACCTCGCGCAACAGCAAGGTGTGGCGATGCCGGTGTGGCCAGTCGCTGTTCTTTCGCAACAGCCAATGCCTGGCCTGCCAGGCGGCGTTGGGTTACCAGCCGCAGCAAAGCCGCCTGTCGTCCCTGCAACCTGGGCCGGTGGTCGGTACTTGGCTGGCCGACGACAATCTTGATGCTGGCGCTTTTCGGCGCTGCGCCAACCTCGACTCACCGGCTGCGTGCAACTGGCTGATTCCTGCCCACAGCACCGCGCCGTTGTGCGTGGCCTGTAGCCTGAACCGCACCATTCCTGACCTATCAATTGCGGAAAACCCCGAACGCTGGCGCAAGGTCGAAACCGCCAAGCGCCGCTTGGTGGCGCAACTGATCAGCCTGGGCCTGCAAGTGGTGCCCAAGAGCGTTGACGAAGAGACTGGCCTGGCCTTCGACTTTATCGGTATCGACCTGGAAGGCAACGCGCCCACCACCGGCCACGCCAATGGGCTGATCACCCTGGACATCAAGGAAGCCGATGACGCCCACCGCGAAAAAGTCCGCGTACAGATGCGCGAGCCGTACCGCACCTTGCTCGGCCATTTTCGCCATGAAGTCGGTCATTACTACTGGGACCGCCTGATCGCCAACAGCCACTGGCTCCCTCATTTTCGCAACCTGTTCGGCGACGAACGCGCCAGTTATGCCGAGGCCCTCGACCAGCACTACCAGAACGGCCCGCGCCCCGACTGGCAACTCACCTGCGTGAGCGCCTACGCCACCATGCACCCCTGGGAAGATTGGGCTGAAACCTGGGCCCACTACCTGCACATGATGGACGCCGTGGACACAGCCCTGGGCTTTGGCATGAGCGCCCGCGAGATGGACCTGGATTACCAGCCATTCCCCCTGACCACGCTCTACGACCCGCAACACCCTGGCGGCCCGGCATTCCTTTCCTTCGTCAATGCCTGGATCGAACTGGCCGGCATGCTCAACGAACTGTCCCGCGCCATGGGCCAGCCGGATTTCTACCCCTTCGTGCTGCCGCCCGCGGTGATTGCCAAGCTGCACTTTATTCACCTGGTCATCCAGGAAGAAGGCGGCAGGGCTGATGGGGTTATGGCAAGTGCTTGAGCCTTCTCATTTTTTAATCCGGAACCAACGGTTGTAACTTCCGATGAGATGGGTACAATGGCGCGGCTTGCCGAGAGGCAGCGTCGTTATGGTGACCCCATCGGTCCCCCCGCAACGATTACCCGTGAACCTGGTCAGAGCCGGAAGGCAGCAGCCACAGCGGGAACATTGTGTGCCGGGGTGTGGCTGGTGGGGTTGCCTCCATAACGCTCCCTTCTGCAGTCCCTTCTAAATCTCAAGTTATTTTCAGCCCGTCATCTGTGATGCTTTCCTGCACAGTGCATGACGGTCATTTCCCGTCTAGTGGCATACTCCCAAGCGTCTCTTCCCCTGGCTACGAGGCTCTATGCACTCGGAACATTTCAATTTATCCAGCCCTGTTTTCTTGCCGATCACCGAGCACACCTGTGCGGGGTTGTTGGGCAGTGAGGGTTTCGATGCGCTTGTAGCCCTGAGTGAGCCCCAATTGGCGGCGGTGTTGGTGATCCAGAACCTGGCGCAGGTGCCGGAAAGCGACCTTAGCGCCAACGGTGCTGAAAAAGTGTTGGCCAAGCTGATTGACTGGGCAGTCGATGCCCGCCATTCGGCCAGTGTGTCCCTGCTCTCTGAAGCGCAGCGGCTGTTCGATCAGAGGAAGCTGTACTTCGGCCTCAATGTGGTCAAAAGCCTGAAGCTGCGCTTTCTGCTGGAGGAGGAAGTCCAGGCGCAGGACTACCTGTTACCCAGTGGCAAATGGGACGTCGAGTATAAAGTCCGCCATCTCAAGGCCAATGATCCGTTCAGCCAGCAGGTGATCACGCCCAGGCATCGCGAGCGCTGGTTGAGCGCCGAGCAGGACAAGCTGCTCAGAACCTTCCGTGCCAACCTGAACGAAGACCTGCATGTGCAAGGCTACGCAGGCATTGGCAAGAGTCACCTGCTGGTGGCCTTGCTGGAGCACCTGCGCCCGGAAAAGACCTTGCTGCTGGCACGCACCCCGGCAAAACTCGAAACCCTGCGTGCTCGCATGGTGGGAGCGCGGGAGCGTAAGGCCGGACATACCTTTCAGGACTTCGCCCATGCTCTATTGCATGGCCCCAGGCCAAAGCCGCTGAATGCGCCGGTGAGGGTGCCGACCAAGCAGGCGCTCGCCCAAGAACTGAATATCTTTGGTTTTCGTCGCCTGGAAGGGCAAGCGGTAGTGGAGGTGTGCCTCAAGGTGCTTGAAGCCTACTGCCGCTCTTGGGAGTACAGCTTGTCGGCCCAGCATTTGCCGCATTTCAAGCAACCGCTCGCCGGCGTCGATGCCGGGGTGCTGCTCGAATATGCCAGCCGGTTGTGGGGCTACCTTGAGGCGAACCCGGCCTGGGGCCGGCATACCGGGTTTGAAGCCTTGTTGATGATCAAGCGCGCCAGCCTTGCAGGCTGCGTCGTCCCCGAGCGCTATACCCACGTGCTCATCGATGAGAGCCAGGACATCCCCGCGCCGTTGCTGCAAATCATCGAGCGCGGCCGCCAGGTGCTGATCACTTTGGGGGATGAGTATCAGCAGGCCAGTGGCGGCGTGGTCAAACGCGCCCGTGAGGTTCGCCATACCGACGTGTGCTACTCCGTGCGTTCCGGGCGCAATGTCGAGCGCCTGGTCAACCCGTTGATCAGCTTGCACTCGGAAAAAAGCAAATCGCTTTTCGAGGGCGCACGCGATGCCGATGTCGGCATTGAGTTTTATCCGCAGGGTTTTGTACCCCCGCAAGGTTGCGTGGTGTTGACCGCTTCCCATTGGGACACCATGCAGTGGGCGATCCAACTGAGCCACGCCCGTTGTGCGTTCGGCCTGGCGAGCAAAGAGGCCCAGCAGTCGCTCAAGCATTTCATGGACACGGTCATCGCGTTGTTCAAACCCGATTTCTATAGCAATGAGTTCAATGACCTCGGCCCCCATGCGTTTTTCAGTGACATGGCCGATTGGCAGCAGGTGCGCGAAGCCTGCCAGTTCGATGAGGCGTTTCTGTGGGTCGAGGCCGAACTGGAAAAAGGCTTTAACGTGGCGGATGTCACGCGTTTGAACAGGTTGATCGGCCATCCGGACGAGCGCGTCCTGTTGATGCTGGCGCAGGATGCGGGCGGCATGGAGTTCGACCGGGTATTGCTTACGCCGGAACTGTTGACCAACGTGAAGTTCCAGGACGCCTACGCGTTCGATCAAAGACTCTGTGCGGTGTATATCGCGATTTCACGGGCCAGGGTGCAGTTGTACCTGCCCTACGATGTGGTCGAGTGGCTCGACTACCACAAGTATCAAAAGACCCGTGATTCCCACGGTTACTGACAGATTTAATCCGGCTGTTTCACAACTTTCATAAAGCCCTCTGGACAACCCGCAGACCGCCTTGTTAGCTTGCGCCGGCCACTTGTTTCAGAGTATGACAAGGGCATGGATTTGATATTGAAGTGCTATCGCTTCTTTCACTCACAAGGATGTCTGTCATGAAAAGCCTGCAAGGGTTGCCTCGTCTTATCAGTGCTTCGGTAGGGACGCCCGGCAAAGCCCGCAACTTGCCCGCCGATGTTCAGTGCATCCAGTATCTATTCAATTTGATCATTCCCAAGATGGGGTTTGCCTTGCTGGAAAACGGCAAGTGCGACGGCCAGTTGGTGCAGTGCATCAGCCAGTATCAGTTTCGCCATCTCAAGTACGCCCATCCCGATGGCGTGATCGACCCCACCGGGCGAACGTTCAACAGTCTGATCGAAGAGGCGCTGAAGGTGCCGGTGCGGGCTTTTCCTAACACGCGCATTCCGACGTTTCTCAACATTTTCGGCAATAACAACATCGATGCGGTACAGGCCACGGTCAATGTGTACCTGGACCGTGTGCGTGCGGTGATCGAGGCCGAGCGGCGTAACCGGCAGTTGATGATGCAGTCCACCTGCGACGGCGGGACGACCTTGAGCGATACGGATTTCCAGAACGCCGCCAAGCAATTGGGCAACGGTATTTCGGTGAATGTGGTCAAGGCGTTCGCCACGGTGGAGTCGGGCGGGAAGGTGGGGTTCGGGCCTGCCAAGTTGCCGATCATCGCCTTTGAAGGGCACCACTTTCGCAAGTACACCAAGCACATCTACGACCAGTCGCAGCCGCTGCTGTCGTATGTCTACAAGAAAAAAGCCGGCCCGCAATGGCAGACGAACAACAAGGATCAGGTCAAGGCCTGGGAGACCATGGCCACTGCCTTTGCGCTGGACCAGGAAGCGGCCTTGATGTCGGCCTCCTGGGGCATGTTTCAAATCATGGGGTTCAATTTTGCGGCGTGCGGGTTCAAGACGGTGTTTGAGTTCGTGGCGTCATTGAAGGTCAATGCCGGTAATCAACTCAAGGCCTATCTCAGCCTTTGCAGCCACAACTCGGCGTTGTTGAGCGCGATGAAAAACAAGGATTTTACCGCCATGGCCCGAAACTATAATGGCGACGATTACGGCAACTATGACGTCCTGATGAAACAAGCCTACGAAGCCTTTGAAGGGAAGAAATAAGATGATTCGTTATCTGGCGATGGGAGTGTTGTCGTGGTGCGCCGTGGCGCCCGCGTTGGCCGGCTCGGCGGCGTTGCATTCAGGTAAATATGAAGGGCTGATGCTGGCGGTGACGCCTGGGCATCAGGTCGAGGGGTTCTATCAGGAATCGATGGGCGAGGGTGTGGCCCGTGGTTGCACGTTCTACCTGCAAGGCAAGCCCGAAGCGCTCACCACCTGGCGGGACGCTGCCTACCCAGGCAGTTTGGCCGCGGCGCCCGACGGGGTGACCCTGACCGTGGCGCAGGGCCGCCAACACCCTGGCTGCATCAATGTGCTGATGCCGGAAATCGCCACGGGCCTGGAGCTGAGCCAGACCGCTAGCAAACAATGGATCGGCTTGGTGACGGTGTCTGCCGACAAGGCTTACCTGCTTAAAACGCCGGGCGCCAAAGCGGCAAAGCGGCCCTACATCGTCAAGCATGACGTGGTGGGCGTACTGGCGTTCAAGGACGGTTGGGCGCAGGTGGAATTCATCAACGCTGACGACCGCTCTTTCACGGGCTGGATCAGCCAGGGCCAGTACGCACGGTTGGCTGCCCCGAAGCCCTAAATTGTAGGAGCGAGCAAGTCAGCCAAAGGTCTCGCGCAGTAGCCCGGCGAACGCATCTCGCGCCAGGTGCCGCTGGGTGTCCGTATGCCAGAACAACAGGTTGTCCACGGGCGTCAGCGCTTCAAAGCGATAAGACGCCAACTGATTGGCCTGTTCATAGCGCGCCAGGATCCCCTCGGGTGCCAACGCCACGCCAATCCCCGCGCTGACGCAACCGATGATCGTGCCCCAGCTTGCATAGCTGGCAATCGCTGGCTTGACGTTATGGGGCTTGAGCCAGTTTTCCAGGGCGGCGCGATAAGGGCAGCCCGGCGGCCATACCAGCAATGTACGGCCGGCCAAGTCTTCGGCGCTATTGATAGGCGCGCTGCACGCGCTGGCGATCAGCACCAGGCGTTCGCTGTAGACCACGCTCTGTTCCAGCTTCGTGCGTTTGCCGCCAGCGGCCACCAGCGCCACGTCCAGGCGGTGGTGCTGCAGGTCGTCCAGCAGTTGCGCCCAGGCACCGGTGACCAGTTCCAGGCTGACATTGGGATAACGCCGGTGGTATTCCGCCAGCAGCGGCGGCAAGCGCCCGCTGGCACTGGATTCCACCGCACCGATGCGCAAGGTGCCACGGGGAATGGCGCTGGCATCCACCGCGCGTTTGGATTCATCCACCAAGGCCAGGATACGTTCGCAGTAATCCAGGAAGATTTCTCCCGCAGCGCTGATCGCCAGCCCTCGGCCAGCACGGATAAACAGCGGCGTGCCCAACTCGCTTTCCAGCTGCTTGATGCGCGTGGTGATGTTGGACGGCACACAGTGCAATTGCAGTGCCGCCTGGGCCACGCTGCCGGTTTGCGCCACGGCTCGCACCATTTTCAGTTGGGCCAGTTCCATTGCTCAGTTCCAATGATTTCAGAAGTCAGAAACGCTTAATTGTCCTATGCCTGGCCTGGGCCAAGACTGGCAGCATTCCTTTTGCGTGGATGCTGTCGATGAATACTCCGTCACCTCTGAAGCTTACGCTAGTCATTGCCAGCGTCATCCTCTGCTGGGCGTATTCGCCCATCGGCGTACACATGGGGTTGCACAGTTATAGCCCCGGCCAATTGGCGCTGCTGCGGTTTTTGATCGCGTCGGTATTCATGGGCGGCGTGGCCTGGGGGGTGGGAATTGGACGGCCACCATTGCGCGACCTGCCGTGGTTGTTGGTGCTGGGCTTTTTCGGGGTGTTCCTGCACCACACCAGTCTCAATCATGGGCAGCAATGGGTGACGGCGGCAGCGTCGAGTGTGTTGGCACAGTCGGCGCCGTTGTTCAGTGTGTTGATCGCGTTTTTCTGCTTGAAAGAGCAGGTCAGCGCCTGGCGCTGGGGTTGCGTACTGTTGGGGTTGGCTGGCGTACTGGTGGTGATCTGGGGCGACCAGGGCATGGGCGATCTCAACCCACGGGGTTTGCTGATCTTGTTGGCGGCCTGCTCATGGAGTGTGTACTTCGCCATCCAGCGACATTACGCCCATCGCTACAGCCCGTTGACGATGGCGTGCTACATGGTGTGGTCCGGCACGCTGATGCTGTGCGTGAACCTGCCGGGACTGCCCGCCGCCATCGTGCAGGCACCGATGGGGGAGAATCTCGCCGTGCTGGTGCTGGGTATTTTTCCCAGTGCCTTGGCCTATCTGGCCTGGGGTTACGTGTTGAAGCACGTCGAGGTCAGTCGTGCGTCGGTGGCGATGTACCTGATTCCACCGGTTGCCATGCTGATGGCCGCCACGCTGCTTGGCGAGCACGTCACCCTGCAGGTGATGCTGGGCGCAGTGGTCGTGCTGGCCAGCGTCGCCGCTATCAGTCTGGAAGGGCGTTGGCGCTCCAAGGTGCCAGCAAAACGTCCTCAGGTGCCCTCTGGGAGGCCAATCGAACAAGCTTCGTCAGATTAGACGAGCGTGCCGGATGCAATTTCCCCCTTGCTCCGCTAGCATTACCGGCTTCTGCTTCCCAGTTGCGACGGTTTTCGATGAGTTATCAGGTTCTTGCACGTAAATGGCGCCCGCGCTCGTTCCGCGAAATGGTCGGCCAGACCCATGTGCTCAAGGCTCTGATCAATGCCTTGGACAGCCAACGGCTGCACCACGCCTACCTGTTCACCGGTACGCGCGGGGTGGGCAAGACCACGATTGCGCGCATCATCGCCAAATGCCTGAATTGTGAAACCGGTATTACCTCGACGCCTTGTGGCACCTGTTCGGTGTGCCGTGAGATCGACGAAGGGCGTTTCGTCGACCTGATCGAGATCGACGCCGCGAGCCGTACCAAGGTCGAAGACACCCGCGAACTGCTGGACAACGTGCAGTACGCGCCGAGCCGTGGCCGCTTCAAGGTCTACCTGATCGACGAAGTGCACATGCTGTCCAGCCACTCCTTCAACGCCTTGTTGAAAACCCTGGAAGAGCCGCCGCCCTACGTCAAATTCATCCTGGCCACCACCGACCCGCAGAAACTTCCGGCAACGATTTTGTCGCGGTGCCTGCAGTTCTCCCTGAAAAACATGACCCCCGAGCGTGTGGTCGAGCATTTGACCCACGTGCTGGGCGTCGAGAACGTACCGTTCGAAGACGACGCGCTGTGGTTGCTGGGCCGTGCCGCCGATGGTTCGATGCGCGATGCCATGAGCCTCACCGACCAGGCCATCGCGTTTGGTGAAGGCAAGGTCATGGCCGCCGACGTGCGCGCCATGCTCGGTACCCTGGACCACGGCCAGGTGTTCGACGTGCTGCACGCGCTGATCGAGGGTGACGCCAAGGCGTTGCTCGAAGCGGTGCGCCACCTGTCGGAGCAAGGCCCGGATTGGAATGGCGTGCTTTCGGAAATCCTCAACGTATTGCACCGCGTCGCCATCGCCCAGGCCCTGCCGGAAGGCGTGGACAACGGTCATGGCGACCGTGATCGCGTATTGGCCCTGGCCCAGGCCTTGCCGGCCGAAGACGTGCAGTTCTACTACCAGATGGGCCTGATCGGTCGCCGCGACTTGCCCCTGGCACCCGACCCGCGGGGTGGCTTTGAAATGGTGCTGCTGCGCATGCTGGCGTTCCGGCCGGCAGATTCGGCAGACGCACCGAGACAGCCGCTAAAGCCAGTGGGGATCAGCCAGGCCACAGTTGATTCCGCCAAACCCGTGGCTGGGGCGGCCGTTGTCGCGCCAGTAGTTGCAGCGCCTGCGGTTGCTGTGCCTGAGCCGGTTGCGCCGGCACCTGAGCCTGAACCTGCGCCGGTTGCCGTCGCACCGGTGGTCGAGCCCGAGCCGGTCATTGAGCCCGAGCCCGAACCCGTGGTCGACTTGCCCTGGAATGACCCGGTCGAAGCGCAAGTAGAGCCCGAGCAACAGCCCGCCGTGGAGCCCGTGCTGGAAACCACCGGCGAGCAACCCGAGCTGACGCCGATGCCTACGCCGACTCCGGACAGCGTGGTGCCGGATGCCCCTGAGTGGGTATCGGCGCCCGTTCCTGAACCGACGGTCGCCCAGGTCGACGCGGCCACGCCGGGCATTGACCTGGATGACGAACCGCCGCTGGACGAAGACTACATCGAGCCGGACATGGATTCGGCCTACAGCTACCTGGACGAACTGGCCAGCGAGCACACCGCGGAACCGGCGCCCGAGCCCGAGGCAGAACCTGCCGCGGCCCCGGCTACCGGTCTGGCCCTGCAATGGCTGGAATTGTTTCCGAAATTGCCGATCTCCGGCATGACCGGCAGTATCGCCGCCAACTGCACCCTGATTTCCATCGAAGGCGACCACTGGCTGCTGCACCTGGACCCGGCCCATAGCGCCTTGTTCAACGCCACCCAGCAGCGCCGGCTCAACGATGCGCTCAACCAGTACCATGGGCGCACGCTGACCATCGCCATCGAGCTGATCAAGCCCGAGCAGGAAACCCCGGCCCAGGCAGCGACCCGTCGGCGCCTTAACCGCCAGCGCGAGGCCGAGGACTCGATCCACGCAGATCCGCTTATCCAACAAATGATGCAACAGTTCGGTGCGGTCGTCCGCCACGATACTATTGAACCTGTCGAAGCCCCGGTGCCCCAAGCGTCATGACACCGGGCTATTCATTGATCCACGTACTTTTGAGGTGATTCCCATGATGAAAGGTGGCATGGCCGGCCTGATGAAGCAGGCGCAGCAGATGCAGGAAAAAATGGCCAAGATGCAGGAAGAGCTGGCCAACGCCGAAGTCACCGGTAAAGCCGGTGGCGATATGGTCAGCGTGGTGATGACCGGTCGTCACGACATCAAGCGTGTCAGCATCGACCCAAGCGTATTGCCGGGCGTGGGTGAAGATGACCTGGAAATGCTCGAAGCGCTGTTCGCCGCAGCCGTCAACGACGCTGTGCGCAAGATCGAAGCCAACAGCCAGGACAAAATGTCCGGCGTGACCGCTGGCATGCAACTGCCACCGGGCATGAAACTGCCGTTCTGATACACGCTTTAGCTAGACTCAAATGCCAGGCATCGTGCCTGGCATTTTTTTCGCCGGTCGAAACATCGAACCCCAAGCCTTCACCGATGGTCTGCACCCTATACCGTTGAAACCACTCACCGATAAAGGAGCCCCGCTGATGCCTCAAGAAATGACGCTCAACCAACGCATCGTTCTGGTCTCACGCCCTCAAGGCGCCCCCACGCCGGAAAACTTTCGCCTGGAACGTGTGAGCCTGCCGGACCTGGCAGACGGCCAGGTGCTGCTCAAGACCCTGTACCTGTCTTTGGACCCCTACATGCGTGGACGCATGAGTGACGCGCCGTCCTACGCCGCGCCCGTGGAAATCGGCGAGGTGATGACCGGTGGGGCTGTCAGCCGTGTCGAGCAATCGCGCAACCCGAAATTCGAAGTGGGCGACCTGGTGGTCGGCGCCACCGGCTGGCAAAGCCACTGCATTTGCGAAGGCCATAACCTGATCCCGCTGCCCAAGGGGCTGCCGAGTCCGTCGATGGCCTTGGGCGTACTGGGTATGCCGGGCATGACGGCCTATATGGGCTTGATGGATATCGGCCAGCCCAAGTCCGGGGAAACCCTGGTGGTGGCGGCTGCGTCGGGCGCGGTGGGGTCGGTGGTGGGCCAGGTGGCCAAGCTCAAGGGCTTGCGCGTGGTGGGCATCGCCGGTGGCGCAGACAAGTGCCGCTACGTGGTGGATGAGTTGGGCTTTGACGCCTGTATCGACCACAAGAGCGAAGACTTTGCCCATGAGCTGGCCCTGGCCTGTTTCAAAGGCGTGGACATTTATTTCGAAAACGTCGGCGGTAAAGTCTTCGATGCCGTGCTGCCTTTGCTCAACCCCAAGGCGCGCGTGCCGCTGTGCGGGTTGATTGCCGGCTATAACGCCCATGAAGCGCCCAGCGGCCCTGACCGTTTGCCGGCCCTGCAACGCACCTTGCTGACCAAGCGCGTGCGGATCCAGGGCTTTATTGTGTTCGATGACTATGGCGACCGCCAGCCGGAGTTCCTCAGTGCCATGGCGCCTTGGGTGCGCGAGGGCAAGATCAAGTTCCGCGAGGACGTGGTCGACGGCCTGGAGCAGGCGCCCGAAGCCTTTATCGGCCTGCTCGAAGGGCGCAACTTCGGCAAGTTGGTGGTGCGCGTCGCGCAGGATTGAGTATTTGACGCTAATCCGGGGCGCGGGTATAAACCGCGTCTCGTTGTTTTGTCGGACCCTTCGCCCATGAGCTTCAGCCCCCTGATTCGCCAACTGATCGACGCCTTGCGCACTTTGCCCGGCGTCGGCCAGAAAACTGCCCAGCGCATGGCGCTGCAACTGCTGGAGCGTGATCGCAGCGGCGGCACTCGCCTGGCCCAGGCCCTGAGCCAGGCCATGGAAGGTGTGGGCCATTGCCGCCAGTGCCGCACCCTTACCGAAGAAGAACTCTGCCCGCAATGCGCCGACCCGCGTCGCGACGACACGTTGCTGTGCGTGGTGGAAGGGCCGATGGATGTGTACGCCGTGGAGCAGACCGGTTACCGCGGGCGTTACTTCGTGCTCAAGGGCCACCTGTCGCCGCTCGATGGCCTGGGGCCGGAAGCCATCGGTATTCCACAACTGGTGGCGCGAATCGAAGAGCAGGGCACCTTTACTGAAGTGATCCTGGCGACCAACCCGACGGTGGAAGGTGAAGCCACGGCGCACTACATCGCTCAGTTGCTGACCAATAAAGGTTTGATTACTTCACGGATCGCCCATGGCGTACCGTTGGGTGGCGAGCTGGAATTGGTGGACGGCGGCACCCTGGCGCACTCGTTCGCAGGCCGAAAGCCGATCGCGCTTTAAAACCCACTGCAGTCCCAATGTGGGAGCTGGCTTGTCGGGTCGCCGCATCGCTGCGATAGCATCACCACGGTGTACCTGAAAAACCGAGGCGCCTGCATCGCGGGCAAGCCCGGCTCCCACATTGGTTTTGTGTGACGGTAAAAAATGTATTCGGCTTGATAACCAAGCAAGCGCTTGGTAAGTTCGCTCCATCCCGCCATGGAGCTTGCCGATGTCTGCCTTTCAGGAATACTTCGATCCCAGCCACCAATTGGTCCGCGACAGCGTGCGCCGCTTCGTCGAACGCGAGATGTTGCCCGGCATCGAGCAATGGGAGGAAGCGGAAAGTTTTCCCCGCGAGCTTTACCTCAAGGCCGGTGCGGCGGGCGTTCTGGGCATCGGCTACCCCGAGGCGCTGGGTGGCAGCCACGAAGGCGATCTGTTCGCCAAGGTCGCCGCCAGCGAAGAGCTGATGCGCTGCGGCTCCGGTGGCGTGGTGGCCGGGCTCGGCTCCCTGGATATCGGCCTGCCGCCCATCGTCAAATGGGCCCGGCCCGACGTGCGTGAGCGCATAGCGCCTCTGGTGCTCGCCGGCGAGAAGATCATCGCCCTGGCGGTCACCGAGCCCAGCGGCGGCTCGGATGTAGCCAACCTGCAAACCCGCGCCGTACGTGAAGGCGAGCATTACCGCGTGAGCGGCGCCAAGACCTTTATCACCAGCGGCATTCGCGCTGATTTCTACACCGTGGCCGTGCGCACAGGTGGGCCGGGCTTTGGCGGTATCAGCCTGCTGCTGATCGAAAAAGGCATCCCGGGTTTCACCGTCGGCCAGCCGCTGAAGAAGATGGGCTGGTGGGCGTCGGACACCGCCGAGTTGTTCTTCGACGATTGCCGCGTGCCTGTGGGCAATCTCATCGGTGTCGAGAACATGGGCTTTGCCTGCATCATGGGCAACTTCCAGAGCGAGCGCCTGGCCTTGGCCCTCATGGCCAACATGACCGCGCAACTGGCCTTGGAGGAAAGCCTCCAGTGGGCCGCCCAGCGCGAAGCATTCGGCAAACCCATCGGCAAATTCCAGGTGCTCAAGCATCGCCTGGCGGAAATGGCTACCGCCGTGGAGGTTTCCCGCGAGTTCACCTATCGTCAGGCCGCGAAGATGGCCGCTGGCAAGAGTGTGATCAAAGAGATTTCCATGGCCAAGAACCTGGCCACCGATACCGCTGATCGGGTGACGTATGACGCCGTGCAAATATTGGGCGGGCAGGGATATATGCGTGGCAGTCTGGTGGAGCGGCTGTATCGCGATAACCGGATTTTGTCGATTGGTGGCGGGACGCGCGAAGTGATGAATGAAATCATCAGTAAGCAGATGGGGTTGTAAACCGGGGTGTTCTTTCGGGCCTCATCGCGGGCAAGCCCAGCTCCCACAGGGGAATGCATTCCAAGGTGGGAGCCGGGCTTGCCCGCGATGACGGCAGTACTGCCGACCCTTATCTCTCAGTCAGCCCAAATTGCGTCAGGCAAAACGTCGGAATCCCCATGTCTGCCAACCGCTGCGAGCCACCCAGCTCTGGCAAATCAATAATCGCCGCAGCCTCAAAAATCTTTGCCCCCATGCGCCGCACCAGGTTCGCTGCAGCAATCAGGGTGCCGCCGGTGGCGATCAGGTCATCGAACATCAGCACCGAATCGCCTTCGCACAGGCTGTCGGCGTGCACTTCCAGGAAGGCTTCGCCGTACTCGGTCTGGTAACCCTCGGCCAGCACGTCCGCCGGCAGCTTGCCTTGCTTGCGAAACAGGATGAGCGGCTTGTTGAGCTGGTAGGCGATGATCGAGCCGATCAGGAAGCCACGGGCATCCATTGCACCGATATGGGTGAAATCGGCTTCGACATAGCGTTGGGCAAAGCTGTCGGCCACCAGGCGCAGGGCGCGGGGCGATTGGAACAGCGGCGTGATGTCACGAAAGATCACACCCGGCTTGGGGAAGTCGATAACGGGGCGAATCAGGGATTTGATGTCGAACGAATCAAAAGTCATCGTCGAGGAGTCCAGAGCGGAAAACGGACTCGAAGTATACCTGCGGCCTCGCCGATTGGCGCGGCCGCAGCCTGGATCAGACCTCCAGCGAACCGCCAGCCAATGCACACAGCTGGATCGGGTCGAGGATATGCACTTCTTTACCCTCGGCGGCAATCAACTGGTTCTGCTGGAAACGGGTAAACACGCGGGACACGGTCTCCACTGCCAGGCCCAGGTAATTACCGATCTCATTGCGCGACATGCTCAGGCGGAACTGGTTGGCCGAGAACCCACGGGCGCGAAAGCGCGCCGACAGGTTGACCAGGAAGGTGGCAATGCGCTCATCGGCGGTTTTCTTCGACAGCAGCAGCATCATTTGCTGGTCGTCACGAATCTCGCGGCTCATCACGCGCATCAATTGGCGGCGCAATTGCGGCAGTTGCAGGGCCAGTTCATCCAGGCGCTCGAATGGGATTTCGCACACCGAGGTGGTTTCCAGGGCCTGGGCCGACACCGGGTGAATCTCGGTGTCCATCCCCGACAGCCCGACCAACTCGCTTGGCAGGTGGAAACCGGTGATTTGCTCTTCGCCGCCGTCGCTGAGGCTGAAGGTCTTCAACGCGCCAGAGCGTACTGCATAGACGGAATCAAACTTGTCGCCCTGGCGAAACAGAAACTCGCCTTTTTTCAGCGGGCGGCCGCGTTTGACGATGTCGTCCAGCGCATCCATGTCTTCCAGATTCAATGAAAGTGGCAGGCAGAGGGGAGCCAGGCTGCAATCCTTGCAATGGGCCTGGCTGTGAGCGCGCAGTTTGACTGGCTCGGACATTTCTTAAATCCTTGTGGGAAAACACACATAAGACGTAAGGGTAACGCACTGGGGGGCACGGAGGCCAGCGTGTACAAAAAACCGACCGGTATATAAAGATTTGGCTAAAACCGCCGATAGTACTGCTATCGACTACAAATACGGCGGCTCAGACCATGTTAGCCCTCACTGCTCAACTCGCTTCGCGCACTCAGATCCAGGCACTGCCCGAACCCAAGAAAGCTGCCGAACCGGATGTTGCCGCGATCCCGACGACCGACGAAGCCAAGCCTGCCGTTTCGGTGACCATCTCCGGCGCCGCGATGAAAGCTGCTGCGGCGGAAAAAGCCACAAACAGTGACATCGACGACAGCGGCCTGGCGGACAACGTCAAGAATCTGCTCAAGATGATTCGTGAGATCAAAAAGCAGATTGCCGAGAAACAAGCCGAGATGGCTGCGGTAATGGCCGACAGAAATCTCAGCCCAGAACAGGCCCGTGCCCGACTCTCCGGGCTGCAGTCAGCGTTGAGCGCACTGCAAGCCAGCTTGACCAGCGCCCAGGCGTCCCTGACCAAGGCGATGAAAGACATGAGTGCCGGTGATGCAGTCAAGGCTGCCAGCCTGGCCATGAAGTAAGTACGTCTAGATGACCCGCGAAAATCGTTGCCTGTTCTGGTGCTCCAGGTAGGCATCGAACACCATGCACACTGAACGCACCAGCAAGCGCCCGGCCGGGAGCACACGAATGCCGTGGGCGTCCAACTCGATCAGGCCGTCGGCGGCCATCGTTTCCAGCTGCGGCCATAACTCGGCAAAATAACCGCGAAAATCGATGTTGTACGCCTGTTCGATCCCCTCGAATGCCAGGCTGAAATTGCAGATCAAATGCTGGATTACAGCCCGTCGCAACCGGTCGTCCGTAGTGCAGACCAGGCCGCGGCTGGTCGCCAATTGCGCACCCGCCAAGGCATTCTGGTACTGGTTCAGATCACTGCTGTTCTGGCAATACAGGTCGCCGATCTGACTGATCGCTGACACCCCCAGCCCAATCAAGTCGCAGTGCCCGTGGGTGGTGTAACCCTGGAAGTTGCGCTGCAGTTTGCCTTCTTCCTGGGCGACGGCCAATTCGTCGTCTGGCAGGGCAAAGTGGTCCATGCCGATGTAGCGGTAACCGGCCTGGGTCAGTTGTTCGATGGTGGTTTGCAGCATCAGCAGTTTTTCCGCTGGTGAGGGCAGCTCGTCAGTGTTGATCCGCCGTTGGGGCATGAAGCGTTCCGGCAGGTGCGCGTAGTTGAACACGGACAGGCGGTCAGGCTGTAAGCGGATGACTTCTTCCACGGTGCGCGCAAAGTTCAACGGCGACTGCTTGGGCAGGCCGTAGATCAGGTCGATATTGATCGAGCGAAATTGCAAGGTGCGCGCTGCATCGATCACGGCGCGGGTTTCTTCCAGGCTTTGCAGGCGGTTGACCGCCCGTTGCACCTCGGGGTCGAGGTCTTGCAGGCCGATGCTCACGCGGTTAAAGCCCAGTTCACGTAGCAGGCCCATGGTGGCCCAGTCGGCTTCGCGTGGGTCGATTTCGATGCCGTAGTCGCCCGAATCGTCATCCAGCAAATTGAAATGCTGGCGCAGGCATTTCATCACCTGGCGCAGTTCATCGTGGCTGAGAAACGTGGGCGTACCGCCGCCCAAATGCAGTTGCTCCACGGGCTGCTGCGGGTCGAGGTGGCAGGCCACCAGTTGGATTTCCTGCTCCAGGCGCTGCAGGTAGGCCTGGGCGCGGCCACGGTCCTTGGTGATCACCTTGTTGCAGGCGCAGTAGTAACAAATGTTGGCGCAGAACGGCACATGCACATACAGCGACAGTGGCCTTACGGCCTTGCGGCTGTCACGCAGGGCGTGGAGCAGGTCGAAGGTGCCGACCTGGCTGTCAAATTGTACGGCGGTGGGGTAGGACGTGTAGCGCGGTCCCGCCAAGTCGTAGCGGTGAATCAGATCTGTGTCCCAACGAATGGCGTCGAGCATGCGGGCGGTCCCCCGGATTGGCTAGTGGGCCGAGTCTAGGGGGAGGGCGGTGCAGGCATCTTGATTTGCATCAACGGGGAGCGGCGCTATGCCACAGGGCCTGCTAATGCCCCATTAGCCAGTGCTGATGGGGGCCGGGCAAGGTCCAGAGGCCGAAGATCATCACCAGCACCCCACCGGTCACCCGCACGCTGCGCTTGCGCAATAACGCCGTCACCCGTTCGGCGGCCAGCCCGGTGGCCAGTAGCACCGGCCAGGTGCCCAGCCCGAACGCCAGCATCAGCAAGGCGCTGTCCAGTGCATTGCCCTGGCTCGCCGCCCATAGCAGGGTGCTGTAGACGAGCCCGCACGGCAACCAGCCCCACAGCGCGCCTAGCAGCAAGGCACGGGGCAGGCTGGACACCGGCAGCAAACGGTTGGCCACCGGCTGCAGATGCCGCCACAGGCCGCGCCCCAGGCTTTCGATACGGGTGAGGCCGCTCCACCAGCCGGCCAGGTACAGGCCCATGCAGACCAACAGCAGGCCGGCGAGCACACGCATGAACATCGCCGCCGGGCTGTTGGCCACCGCCCAGCCGGCCAGGCCGATCAATAAACCAGCGGTGGCATAGCTGAGGATGCGCCCCAGGTTGTATGCCAGCAGCAGGCGAAAACGGCGGCTGCGCTGTTCCTTGGGGATCGCCAGGGTCAGCGCGCCCATCAGTCCGCCGCACATGCCCAGGCAATGGCCGCCGCCAAGCAGGCCTAGGATCAGCGCCGAGACCAGCAAGGGCGCCAGCTCAAGCATGGGGCGGCTCTTTGGGCGCTTGCTCAGGGTTGTTGGCTTCATCGATGGCGGCCAGGTGGTTCGGGTCCTGGTCGTCGAACAGCACGCTGTGGGCCGGGCCATCGAGGTCTTCGTACTGGCCGCTGTCCACGGCCCAGAAGAAGATGTAGATGGCCACGCCCACTAACAGCAGTGCCGCCGGAATCATTACATAGAGAGCTGGCATCTGTACTCCATGCCCACGCGGCTCAGGCCGGCAGCGAGCGGGTTACTGGGGCGGTGCCCGAGGCTTGCGCGCTCGGCAGGCGAGTGAGGCGCAACGCGTTGAGCACCACGGTCAACGAACTGAGGGACATGCCGATCGCCGCCCAGATCGGAGTGATCCAACCCAGGGCCGCAAACGGCAGCATAAGCCCATTGTACAACCCGGCCCACAACAGGTTCTCGATGATCACTCGGCGAGTGCGCCGCGCCAGGCTGAAGGCCTGCACCAGCGCATCCAGGCGGTTGGACAACAGCACCGCATCGGCGCTGGTTTTTGCCAGGTCGGTGGCCGAGCCCATCGCCACACTGATATCGGCAGCAGCCAACACCGGCACATCATTGACCCCATCGCCCAGCATCAGCACTTTGCGACCTTCCTTGTGCAGGTTTTGCAGTACCTGCAACTTGTCGTCAGGGCGCAGGCTGCCATGGGCCTCGTCGATACCCAGCTCAGAGGCGACACTGGCCACCATCGGCGAACTGTCGCCGGAGAGCAACAGCGTGCGCCAGCCCCGCGCCTTGCATGCGGCGAGCAAGGCGGGGGCGTCGCTGCGCAGACGGTCGTCGAGTACGAACCAGGCCAGCGCCCCGCTGCGGTCGCCCAGCAGCAGCCATTGCCCGGCTTCCTCCGGTGAGGCGGGAATCGCGCAGCCACTGAGTTCACAGACAAAACCCGGCTGGCCGATGCGCAACAGACGTTCTCCCACACGACCCTCCAGGCCCAGCCCTTGCGTGCTCAGCACTTCATCGGCGGCCAGCGGCGCACGGCCGAAGGCACGTGCAATCGGGTGTTCGGAACGGTTCTCCAGGGCGGCGGCAAGGCCCAGGCATTGGTCGCTGTCCAGCGCGCCGAGGGGCCGGATGGCGCGCAACGCCAGGCGCCCTTCGGTGAGGGTGCCGGTCTTGTCGAAAATCACCGTATCAATCTGGTTCAGGCCCTCCAGCACATGGCCGCGGGTCAGCAGTAACCCGAGACTGTGCAATGTACCGGTGGCGGCGGTAAGGGCGGTGGGCGTGGCCAGCGACAGGGCGCACGGACAGGTCGCCACCAGCATCGCCAGCACAATCCAGAACGCCCGGGTGGGGTCCAGCTCCCACCACAGCAGGCCGATCAGTGCGGCGGCGATCAGCGAGCACAACAGGAACCACTGCGCAGCGCGGTCGGCGATCTGCGCCAGGCGAGGCTTCTCGGCCTGGGCGCGCTCCAGCAGACGCACGATGGCGGACAAGCGCGTGTCATGTCCCAGGGCGCGCACTTGGACGGTCAGCGCGCCTTCGACATTCAGCGTGCCGGCCGTGACGCTCTCACCCGTGCGCCGAGGTTGCGGCAGGTACTCGCCGGTCAGCAGGGATTCATCGATGCTGGATTGGCCGTCGAGAATCACGCCATCCGCCGGCAGTACGGAGCCGGGGTGTACCAGCACGCGATCACCCAGCGCCAATTCGCTAAGCAGGATGCGCTCGCTCTGGCCATCGTCTTTGAGGCGCAGGCAGGAGGCGGGCAACAGGTTGACCAGTTGGGCGGTGGCTGCGGCAGTACGCTCCCGGGCGCGGCGCTCAAGGTAGCGTCCGGCCAGCAGGAACAGGGCAAACATGCCCACGGCATCGAAATACAACTCGCCTACGCCAGTGATCGCGGTCCAGATGCCGGCCAGGTACGCGCCGCCAATCGCCAGGGACACCGACACGTCCATGGTCAGGTGGCGGGTGCGCAAGTCACGCAGGGCGCCTTTGAAGAACGGCGCGCAGCTGTAGAACACGATGGGCGTGGTGAGAAACATTGCGACCCAGCGCAGGATGATGTGCAGCTCCGGGCTCAGGTCAATATTGAATTCCGGCCAGGTGGCCATGGTTGCCATCATGGCTTGGAACCACAGCAAGCCGGCGACTCCCAGTTGTCGCAGGGCCAGTCGATTCTCGCTGGCCAATTGTTCGGCGGCGCGGTCGGCCTGATAAGGATGGGCGGCGTAACCGATATGGCGCAGCTCGCTGAGCAGTTGGCTCAACGGCAATTGCCCATCGGCCCAGCGCACGTGCAGGCGGTGGTTGGACAGGTTCAATCGCGCTTCGGCCACCGCAGGCAGGCTGCGCAGGTGTTTCTCGATCAACCAGCCGCAGGCGGCGCAACTGATGCCTTCCATCAGCAGCGTGGTTTCGGCCAGGTCGCCCTGATGGCGTACAAAGGGTTTTTGCACATCGGCGCGGTCGTACAGCGCCAGCTCGTCCACCAACTGCACGGGCAGCGCCTCGGGGTTGGCCGAGGCTTCGCTGCGGTGTTGGTAATAGCTTTCCAGCCCGCCGTCCACTATCGCCTCGGCCACGGCCTGGCAGCCCGGGCAGCAGAGTTCACGGCGTTCGCCGAGGATCTGGGCGGTGAACCGACTGCCGGAGGGGACGGGTAGGGCGCAGTGGTAGCAGGGGGTGGGTTGGGTCATTGCTCAGTTCCGTAGATCGTTCCCACGCTTTGCGTGGGAATGTTGCCTGTGACGTTCTGCGTCACAAAGCAGACGCAGAGCGTCCAGCAAGGCGTTACCACGCAGAGCGTGGGAACGATCATCGTCTACTTCCTCAGGTCCTCGGCGCCCTGCAACGGTTCGTCACCCAGCAGCAAGTCCTTGTCGTGGCTGACCTCTTCTTCTTCGAACAGGCGCCAGGTGTTGCCGCCCTCCACGCCAAGCAGTTCCACGAAACGGCGACCTTCGACCTTGTCGGTGACCTGGCCGATGTAGCGACCGGGCTCGCTGTCGCTGCGGGTGAGGTTGATCTTGCGATCCTTCTCTGGCTGGGTCGGGGAGATCAGGTTCAGCTCCAGAGTATTTGGATTGCTGTAGCCAGTCAGTTGCAGCTCGACCTCGCCGGTCAGTTCGTCCAGGTGCAGCTTGCCGCGCAGTTGCAGGGTCTGGGCCAGGCGTTCGCGGTCCAGGGAGCGGTTGATGCCTTTGCCGGCCTCGTAGTAGTTGTCGTTGACCAGGTTGTCCGGGTTGTTCACTGCGATGGTCACCATGGACAAGGTCAGGGTCACTGAGCAGGCCAGAATCGCGATGATGATCCAGGGCCAGAGGTGTTTGTACCAAGGGCTGGCGGCAGTAGTTGCAGGCATGCGTGTGTTCCCTGTTAACGAACTTGTGGGCCGATGAATCGGCTCTTGGCTTCAATATGGACGCTGGTGTCATCGGCGTCCTTGAGGATGAAGGTCACCTCGTTGGTGCTCGACGGCAACTGCTCCGGCGCACTCGACAACTCCACCGGCATGCTGACGATATCGCCCGCGGCCACTTTGATTTCACGTCGGCCTTGCAGCTTGAGGTCTGGCAGGCCAGCGGCGTCGAGCACGTAGGTGTGGTCGCGCTGGTCTTTGTTCATGATCTTCAGGCTGTAGACGTTTTCGATGCGTCCTTCGGCGTTTTCACGGTACAGCACGCGGTCCTTGCTGACGTCGAAACCCACCAGCGAGCGCATGAAGAAGGCCGCCACCAACAGGCTGATCATCGCCAGCAACACCAGGGCGTAACCGATCAGGCGCGGGCGCAGCTTATGGGTTTTCTGCCCCGACAGGTTGTGTTCGGTGGTGTAGCTGATCAGGCCGCGTGGGTACTCCATCTTGTCCATGATGTTATCGCAGGCATCGATACAGGCGGCGCAACCGATGCACTCGATTTGCAGCCCGTCGCGGATATCGATACCGGTAGGGCACACCTGCACGCACATCGTGCAGTCGATGCAGTCGCCCAGGCCCTGGGCCTTGTAGTCGGTACCCTTTTTACGTGGGCCACGCACTTCGCCACGGCGGGGGTCATAGGACACGATCAAGGTGTCCTTGTCGAACATCACGCTCTGGAAGCGCGCATAGGGGCACATGTAGATGCACACCTGCTCACGCAGCCAGCCGGCGTTGCCGTAGGTGGCGAGGGTGAAGAAACCCACCCAGAAATACGACCAGCCATCGGCCTGGCCGGTGAAGAAATCGAATACCAGTTCACGGATCGGTGAAAAGTAGCCGACAAAAGTGAGGCCGGTGGCAAAGCCGATCAGCAGCCACAGGCTGTGCTTGCTGAATTTGCGCAGGAATTTGTTGGCGCTCATGGGCGCCTTGTCGAGCTTGATGCGCTGGTTGCGGTCGCCTTCGGTGACCTTTTCGCACCACATGAAGATCCATGTCCACACGCTTTGCGGGCAGGTATAGCCGCACCACACGCGCCCGGCGTATACGGTGATAAAGAACAGGCCAAAGGCCGCGACAATGAGAATGCCCGACAGCAGGATGAAATCCTGAGGCCAGAACGTTGCACCAAAAATAAAGAATTTACGCTCCGGCAGGTTCCACCATACCGCCTGGTGACCCCCCCAGTTCAGCCACACGGTGCCGAAGTACAGCAGAAACAGAGCGGCACCGCCGACCATGCGCAGATTGCGGAACAAGCCAGTGAAGGCGCGGGTGTAAATCTTCTCACGCGAAGCGTAGAGGTCGACGGTTTTGGCAGGCGGGGTAACGTCATGTACCGGTATCTGGTCGCTCATCATTGCATCCCACGGCGGTGGAGATTTGCCTCGGCCAGTACGTGCCAGCCGGGGTCAAATTAAGGGTGTTGCAGTGGCCTAATGATACGCCCCCGATGGTGCGCAAAGGGTGCGACCTTTGGTCGCGTTGGGGGAAATCAATTGATGGTGTACGTGACCTGGATCAATTGACTTGGCAAGTATGGACGGTTTTTGTCGCTGTGGTGACGCGGCAGGTCTCAAGGCCATCCCGTCAACAGGCCCGGTCTTGAATGTGCAGGAGGACAAATGTGGGAGCTGGCTTGCCTGCGAAAGCGATGGGCCGGTCAGCCTATTTGTGACTGACAGAGCGCTTTCGCAGGCACGCCAGCTCCCACCCCGGATCTAAGCTTTTCAAGAAATGACCCCGCCGCTCTTCAGTGGCGAGGCCATGGCGTGTTGCAGCTAACTTTACTGCTCCTCAGCCTTCTTATCCCCATGAGACAAGCTATACACATACGCCGCAAGCAAGTGCACTTTGTCATTGCCCTGCAACTGCTCCTGCGCCGGCATCTGGCCCTGGCGGCCATAACGGATGGTCTGCTGCAGTTGCGCGAAGCTTGAACCGTAGATGAACGCACCCGGATGCGTCAGGTCGGGCGCGCCCATGGCTGGGGTGCCTTTACCGGCCGGGCCGTGGCAGGCCACGCAGTTGGCGGCGAAGAGTTTCTCACCGTTGGCCACATCGGCCTTGGCGCCTTCCGGCAGTTTGCGGCCATCGAGTTGGGTCACCACAAAGCCTGCTACGTCAGCCACGCCTTGCTCACCGATGACTTCGGCCCAGCCCGGCATCACCGCGTGGCGGCCCTTCATGATGGTTTCCTTGATGGTGTTGGGTTCACCGCCCCAGCGCCAGTCGGCGTCGGTCAGGTTGGGGAAGCCGTAGGCGCCTTTGGCGTCGGAGCCGTGGCACACCGAGCAGTTGGAGGCGAACAGGCGGCCGCCCATCTTCAAGGCTTGCGGGTCCTTGGCGACTTCTTCAATCGGCATCGACGCGAATTTGGCGAAGATCGGCCCGAACTTGGCCTCCGACCTGGCCATTTCCTTTTCCCACTCGTGCACGCCGGTCCAGCCGGTCTGGCCGTTGGCGAACGGGGTTTGCTTGTCGTTGTCGAGGTAGTTGTAGCCTGGCAGCAGGCCCTTCCAGTTGCCGAGGCCAGGGTAGAGCACCAGGTAACCAAGGGCGAAGACGATGGTGCCGACAAACAGCATGAACCACCACTTGGGCAGCGGGTTGTCGTACTCCTCGATGCCGTCGAACGAGTGGCCGACGGTCTCGTCCGTCTGCTCGGTGCGCTGGCCCTTGCGGGTCGACAGCAGCAGCCAGGTCAGGGCGAAGATGGTACCCAGACTGAGGACTGTGACGTACAGACTCCAGAACGTAGTCATTCTTTGTTACTCCTAGAAGCTTGCTCGACGTGCTTGATGGCTTCGGGGTCATCTGCGAAGGGCAGCATGGTCGCGTCGTCAAACTCCGACTTGCGCCGTGGGCTGAACACCCACAACGCCAGGCCGATAAAGGCCACCATCACCACAACGGTGCCCAGGCCACGAATCATCCCGATATCCATGTAGGTCACCGTTTGCTTTTGATGATGGTGCCAAGGCCTTGCAGGTAGGCCACCAATGCGTCCATTTCGGTCTTGCCCTTCACGGCGGCGGCCGCACCGGCGATGTCTTCGTCGGTGTAGGGCACGCCCAGGGTGCGCAAGACTTCCATCTTCTTCGCGGTGTCCTTGCCGTCGAGCTTGTTTTCCACGAGGAACGGGTACGCCGGCATTTTCGACTCAGGCACGACGTTGCGCGGGTTGTACAGGTGCGCACGCTGCCAGTCATCGGAGTAACGCCCGCCCACACGGGCCAGGTCCGGGCCGGTGCGCTTGGAACCCCACAGGAACGGGTGGTCCCACACGCTTTCACCGGCGACCGAGTAGTGGCCGTAGCGTTCGGTTTCGGCGCGGAAGGGGCGGATCATCTGCGAGTGGCAGCCCACGCAACCGTTGGCGATGTAAACGTCGCGGCCTTCCAGTTCAAGGGCGGTGCGCGGCTTCATGCCTTCGACCGGCTTGTTGGTCACGTCCTGGAAAAACAGTGGGACGATTTGGGTCAGGCCGCCAATGCTCACGGCGATGACCATGAAGAAGGCCAGCAGGCCGATGTTCTTCTCGACGACTTCATGCTTCATCAGTGAGCTCCCACAACGGCGATCTTGGCGGCGGCTTCGGCTTCTACAGGGTCGCTGGCACGCACGGTGCGCCAGACGTTGTAGGCCATCAACAGCATGCCACTGGCAAAGAACGCACCGCCCAGGGCACGTACGATAAAGCCCGGGTGGCTGGCTTGCAGCGCTTCGACGAAGGAATAGGTGAGGGTGCCGTCATCGTTGATCGCACGCCACATCAGGCCCTGGGTGATGCCGTTGACCCACATCGACGCGATGTAGAGCACGGTGCCGATAGTGGCCAGCCAGAAGTGTGCGTTGATCAGCCCGACGCTGTGCATCTGCACGCGGCCGAACAGTTTGGGGATCATGTGGTACAGCGCGCCGATGGAGATCATCGCCACCCAGCCCAGCGCCCCGGCGTGTACATGGCCGATGGTCCAGTCGGTGTAGTGGGACAGCGAGTTGACGGTCTTGATCGCCATCATCGGACCTTCAAAGGTCGACATGCCGTAGAACGCCAGGGACACCACCAGAAACCGCAGGATCGGGTCGGTGCGCAGCTTATGCCAGGCGCCCGAGAGGGTCATCATGCCGTTGATCATGCCGCCCCAGCTTGGCGCCAGCAGGATGATCGACATCGCCATGCCCAGGGACTGTGCCCAATCCGGCAAGGCGGTGTAGTGCAAGTGGTGAGGGCCGGCCCAGATGTACAGGGTGATCAGCGCCCAGAAGTGCACGATGGACAGGCGATAAGAGTAGATCGGACGCTCGGCCTGCTTGGGCACGAAGTAGTACATCATCCCCAGGAAACCGGTGGTGAGGAAGAAGCCTACGGCGTTGTGGCCGTACCACCACTGGATCATCGCGTCCGTTGCGCCGGAATAGGCCGAATAGGACTTGAACAGGTTCACCGGCAGGGAGGCGTGGTTGACGATGTGCAGCATCGCCGTGACCACGATAAAGGCCCCGTAGAACCAGTTGCCTACGTAGATGTGCTTGGTCTTGCGCTTGACGATGGTGCCGAAGAACACCAGGCCGTAGGTCACCCACACAATGGCAAGCAAAATGGCGATCGGCCATTCCAGCTCAGCGTATTCCTTGGTGGTGGTGTAGCCCAGGGGCAGGCTGATGATGGCGCCGACGATGACCGCCTGCCAGCCCCAGAAGGTGAAGGCGGCAAGACCATCGGAAATCAGTCGCGTCTGGCAGGTGCGCTGCACGACATAGTAGGAGGTGGCAAACAGTGCACATCCGCCGAAGGCGAAGATCACCAGGTTGGTGTGCAGCGGGCGCAGGCGGCCGAAGGTCGTCCAGGGCAGGTCGAAATTCAATTGCGGCCAAACCAGTTGCGAGGCGATGAACACCCCGAGCCCCATGCCAAGGATCCCCCAGACCACCGTCATGATGGCGAACTGGCGGACTACCTTATAGTTATAAGCAGTCGGACTGATTGCTGTGCTCATTCTAAGGTTCCACGGTTTAGGTTTTTTTATAGGTAAAATCGGCCGCAAGTATGTAGAAACCGAGGGGCCATTGCAACGCAATGGCTGACCTGTATCAATGCGTTCCACGCCAGATTCTGCGCCCTTTCCATGTTTGGTGTAAGGATAAAGACCGAAATAGAAAGCTGATCAAGTGGACAGGAATTTTAGGGGGCGCAACGAATACCGTCGTCTACGCCAGAATTGCTCCACTGTGGGAACAAGCGTAGACCCGAATAGGAGGAGGGGAAAGTTGGGTTTGGAAGGGGTGCGACACTTGGTCGCGACTTGTGCCTGTGGCGAGGGAGCAAGCTCCCTCGCCACAGATAAGGCTTTTACTGCGGTTGGCTATCTGGCGTTGCACCATCAGCGTTATGGGACAGGCTGTACACGTAAGCCGCCAGCAGGTGCACCTTGTCATTGCCTTGCAGCACGTCCTGGGCCGGCATCTGGCCCTGGCGACCATGGCGGATGGTCTGCTGCAACTGTGCCAGGCTGGTGCCGTAGATAAACCCGGCAGGCTCGGTCAGGTTGGGCGCGCCCATGGCTTCCACGCCGCGACCTTGCGGACCATGACACGCCACGCAGGTGGTGCTGAAGGCGGCTTGGCCGGCTGCCAGGTCGGCGGTGTTGTCGGCGGGCAACGGCAACTTGGCCAGGTCGTGGCGCACGTAAGCGGCGACGTTCTTCACCCCGTCCTCGCCCAGCACTTCACCCCAGGCCGGCATCGCCGCATGGCGACCGTTCAGAATGGTGGCCTTGATGGCCTCGGCCGAACCGCCCCAGCGCCAGTTGCTGTCCGCCAGGTTGGGGAAGCCATAGGCGCCCTTGGCGTCCGAGCCGTGGCATACCGCGCAGTTGGAGGCGAACAGGCGACCGCCCATCTTCAATGCTTGCGGGTCCTTGGCCACTTCTTCTACCGGCATGGCCGCGAACTTGGCGAAGATCGGCCCGAACCTGGCGTCGGCCTTGGCCATTTCCTTGTCCCATTCCTTGGTCTGGGTCCAGCCGTCCTCATAGCCCGGCAGTACACCTTTCCAGTTGCCCAGGCCCGGGTAGAGGATCAGGTAGCCGACGGCAAACACCAGGGTGCCGGCGAACAACATGAACCACCACTGGGGCAGCGGGTTGTCGTATTCCTCGATACCGTCGAAGGCGTGGCCCATGGTCTGGTCGACGCTGCCCTTGGTCTCGCCCTTGCGAGTGCCGACCAACAGCCAGGTCAGGCCGATGAGGCTGCCCAGGGTCAATACGCAGATCCATGTACTCCAGAACGTAGTCATGGCCGAGTGCTCCTTGTGGCTGGCTCTGCTTGAGCGTCGGGTGGGGAAGGTTCATCGGCAAACGGCAGCAGGCGCGCCTGCTCGAATTCCGCGTTGCGGCGGTTGTTGAACACCCACAGCGACAGGCCGATAAAGGCGATGGCGACCACCAGCGTGCCAAGGCCGCGGATGGTGCCTGCATCGAATTCAAATCCCATGGCTCACCTCTTGCTCTTGATGGCAGTGCCGAGCACTTGCAGGTAGGAAACCAGCGCGTCCATCTCGGTCTTGCCCTTGAGGCTGGCGACGGCGCCGTTGATGTCGTCGTCGGTGTACGGCACGCCGAGGGTGCGCATCACTTTCAACTTGGTCTCGGTGTGGCTGCTGTCGACGGCGGCGGTGACCAGCCATGGGTAGGCCGGCATTTTCGACTCTGGCACCACGTTGCGCGGGTTGTACAAGTGCGCGCGGTGCCAGTCGTCCGAGTAGCGTGCGCCGACGCGGGCCAGGTCCGGGCCGGTACGCTTGGAGCCCCACAGGAACGGGTGGTCCCACACGCTTTCGCCGGCCACCGAGTAGTGGCCGTAGCGCTCGGTCTCGGCGCGGAACGGGCGGATCATCTGCGAGTGGCACTGCACGCAGCCTTCACGGATGTAGATGTCGCGGCCTTCCAGTTGCAGCGCGGTGTAGGGCTTCATGCCTTCGACCGGCTTGTTGGTCACGTCCTGGAAGAACAGCGGGACGATCTGGGTCAGGCCGCCGATGCTCACGGCGAGCACCATCAGCAGCATCAACAGGCCGACGTTCTTTTCAATCGTTTCGTGTTTCATCATCGACTCCTCAGGCCATCTGCGCGGCAGCTGTGACTTCGGCAGGTTGCGCCGAACGCACGGTGCGCCATGTGTTGTAAGCCATCAGGAACATGCCGCTGAGGAAGATCGCACCGCCCACCAAACGCACGATGAAGCCAGGGTGGCTGGCCACCAGGGTTTCGACGAAGGAGTAGGTGAGGGTGCCGTCTTCGTTGACCGCACGCCACATCAGGCCCTGGGCGATGCCGTTGACCCACATCGACGCGATGTAGAGCACGGTGCCGATGGTGGCCAGCCAGAAATGCGCGTTGATCAGGCCGAGGCTGTACATCTGCTCGCGACCGAAGATTTTCGGGATCATGTGGTACAGCGCGCCGATGGAGATCATCGCCACCCAGCCCAGCGCCCCGGCGTGTACGTGGCCGATGGTCCAGTCGGTGTAGTGGGAGAGGGCGTTGACGGTCTTGATCGCCATCATCGGGCCTTCGAAGGTCGACATGCCGTAGAAGGCCAGGGAGACGACGAGGAAGCGCAGGATCGGGTCGCTGCGCAACTTATGCCAGGCACCCGAGAGGGTCATCATGCCGTTGATCATGCCGCCCCAGCTTGGCGCCAGCAGCACCAGTGACATCACCATGCCCAGGGACTGCGCCCAGTCCGGCAAGGCGGTGTAGTGCAAGTGGTGAGGGCCGGCCCAGATGTACAGGGTGATCAGCGCCCAGAAGTGCACAATCGACAAGCGATAGGAATACACCGGACGCTCGGCCTGCTTGGGCACAAAGTAGTACATCATGCCGAGGAAACCCGCAGTGAGGAAAAAGCCTACCGCGTTGTGCCCATACCACCACTGCACCATGGCATCCGTCGCACCGCCGTACAGCGAGTAGGACTTGGTCAGGCTGACCGGGATTTCCAGGTTATTGACGATATGCAAGATGGCCACGGTGATGATGAACGCGCCGAAGAACCAGTTGCCCACATAGATATGCTTGGTCTTGCGCTTCATGATCGTGCCGAAGAACACGATGGCGTAGGCGACCCAGACAATGGTGATCAGGATGTCGATCGGCCATTCCAGCTCGGCGTATTCTTTGGAGCTGGTGTAGCCCAGTGGCAGGCTGATCGCGGCCAGCAGGATCACAAGCTGCCAGCCCCAGAAGCAGAACGCGGCGACTCTCGGCGCGAACAGCTGCGTCTGGCAGGTGCGTTGCACCGAGTAAAAGGAGCTGGCGAACAGCGCACAGCCACCGAACGCGAAGATCACCGCGTTGGTGTGCAAAGGGCGCAGGCGGCCGAAGCTGGTCCAAGGCAAATCGAAGTTGAGCGCAGGCCAAACCAATTGGGCAGCGAGAAAAACCCCGAGCCCCATGCCGACGATGCCCCACACCACCGTCATAATGGCGAATTGGCGGACCACCTTGTAGTTATAGGCGGTACTTAAAGTAGTGTTCATGGTTCCCCATCCACGGTTCAACCCAAGCAAGTGCGGCACTTGGGCTGGAGTTATAGGCAGACTAAAAAGCGAGGCAAGCATGGGCAAAGAGCACAAGGCCAGTATTGACGGGGATCAATGGGCGCAGTGTGTACGGGAACATGGCTGGTTGTGGGATGTCGCCACCGGCGCGACGTCGGGTGAGCCGGTCACGCTGATCCTGGCCCACGGCGCTGGCGCACCGATGGACTCGGCGTTCATGAACGATATGGCCGCACGCCTTGCCGGGCATGGCGTGAGCGTGTTGCGCTTCGAGTTTCCGTACATGGCCCAGCGTCGCGTGGACGGCGGCAAACGCCCCCCGAATCCGGCGCCGAAACTGCTGGAGTGCTGGCGCGAGGTGTATGCCGAGGTGCGACGTCATGTCGCTGGGAAACTGGCGATGGGTGGCAAGTCCATGGGCGGGCGGATGGCCAGTTTACTGGCCGATGAACTGGGCGCCGATGGGTTGGTGTGCCTGGGCTATCCGTTCTATGCGGTGGGCAAGCCAGAGAAACCCCGGGTGGAGCACTTGGCTGCGCTTATGACGCCCACCTTGATTGTGCAGGGCGAGCGCGATGCCTTGGGCAATCGTGCGGCGGTGCAGAGTTATGACTTGTCAGAGAGCATTGAGGTGATGTGGTTGGCGGCGGGGGACCATGACTTGAAGCCGCTGAAGGCTTCGGGGTTTAGCCATGAGCAGCACTTGGAGGCGGCGGCGGTGCAGGTGGCTGAGTTTCTCCGGACCTGTTAGCGCCCTATCGGGGGCAAGCCCCCTCCCACATTGGGCTGGGTTCACCTATTTCTATCGGTGAATACCGTCCAGTGTGGGAGCTGGCTTGCCTGCGATAGCAGTTTATCGGTTAAAACGCTCTACCAGCGAATACTGGGTATTGGCGGTATGCGTCAACTCTTCACTCAGTTGCGCCGAGTTCATCGCCTGCTCCGAGGTCTGGTCCGCCAACAGCGCAATGGTGCTGATGTTGCGGCTGATCTCCTCGGCCACCGCACTTTGCTCTTCGGTAGCTGCGGCAATCTGGGTGGTCATGTCGGTGATATTGGCCACCGCCTCACTGATACCTACCAAGGCCTGGTCTGCTTCCATCACCCGTGCCACACCTTCTTCGGCTTGGCGGTGCCCGGCGTCCATGGTTTGCACGGCCGCAGCCGCGGTGTGTTGCAGCTTGGCGATCAGGGTATGGATCTGCCCGGTGGATTCGGCCGTACGCTGCGCCAGTTGGCGCACTTCATCGGCGACCACTGCAAAACCACGGCCCATCTCACCGGCACGCGCGGCTTCGATAGCGGCGTTGAGTGCCAGCAGGTTGGTCTGGTCGGCAATGCCTTTGATCACATCAACCACGCCGCCGATTTCATCGCTGTCTTTGGCCAGTTGCGTGACGGTCACACCGGTCTCTCCAACGGCTGCCGAAAGACGCTGAATCGCCTCGCGGGTTTCCCCAGCGATATCGCGGCCGCGGCCGGTCAGGCGGTTGGCTTCCTGGGTGGCGTCGGCGGTGCGCTGCACGTGGCTGGCCACTTCTTGGGTGGTCGCCGCCATCTGGTTTACCGCAGTGGCCACCTGTTCGGTTTCCACGCGCTGGCGTTCCAGGCCGCTGGAGCTGTTGTGCGCCAGGGTGTTGGATTGCGCGGCCTGGTCGTTGAGGTGCTCGGCGGTGTCCTGCAGGCGGGTAAGACAGGTCTTCAGACGCGCTTCCTGGCTGAGGATCGACATTTCCAAGCGCGCTTGTGCGCCACGGCTGTCGGTGTACATCTGCGCGATCAACGGGTCGGACGTGGTCTGTTCGGCCAGGCGCAGCAAACGCTTGAGACCGCGCTGTTGCCAGCTCAAGCCCAGCAGGCCCAACGGCACCGACAGCGCCGCTGCCAGGGCAAAGCCCCATTGGGAGGTGAGGGTGGCGCCGATCATGAAGCTTAACTGGCTGACCAGGATAAACGGCAGCCAGTCCTGCAACACCGGCAGCCACTTGTCCCGTTGGGGGACGGCCGACTTGCCTTGGTTGATGCGTTGATAGAGCGCTTCGGCCCGGCGGATCTGCTCGGCGGTGGGCTTGATGCGCACCGATTCGTAGCCGATCACCTGGTTACCGTCGAAGACCGGCGTCACATAGGCGTTAACCCAATAGTGGTCACCGGTCTTGCAGCGATTCTTGACAATGCCCATCCATGGCAAGCCTTGTTTGAGCGTGGACCACATATGCGCGAACACGGCCGGCGGCACATCCGGGTGACGCACCAGGTTGTGTGGCGCGCGCACCAGTTCTTCGCGGGTGAACCCACTGATTTCGACAAAGGCGTCGTTGCAGTAGGTAATCACACCCTTGGCATCTGTGGTGGAGATCAACCGTTGCTGAGCGGGGAAGGTACGTTCGCGCTGGGTAACGGGTTGGTTATTACGCATGATTGTTCAATCCGCAAGGCTTTCAGGGGGTATCGGCCATGCGGGGCATTTATTTAACTTATTTTTGCAACAATCCTGCGAACAGCGTTGCCTCTGTAGAAGGCAGGCTTAGCCGGCGAGCATCGGGTAGGTAAACAACCCGAAGTGCAGCAGATTCAAGCCAAAATGCGTGGCAATCGCCGCGCCTAGCCCGCCGAACCGATACGCCAGGCCGTAGCCCACGCCCGCAATACCCGCCAGCAGCATCCACTGCCAACCCGCAGCAAAATGCACCAGGCCGAATAACAGCGAGGCCAGCAGCAGCGCGAGGTTCTCGCCATAGGGCAGGTGTTTGAAGCGTTGGCTCAGGCCGCCCTGGATATACCCGCGAAACAGCGCTTCTTCGACCAACGTCACCAGCAGCAGGTTGTTCAACACCCACAGCCACGCCTCGTCCGGCCACTTGGGCGCCCAACTGATCATCCCCAGCAGGGCCGCGCCACCCAAGGCGGCGATAGCGGCCAGAGTCAGGGCCATGGCTGTGACGCAGATCGACAGGCGCAATGAGCGCCGCGCCACAATCCACGGGCAGGCCAGCAACAGCCAGAAGCCGATCAGGGGTTTGTCCTGGTTCAGGTACATCGAGAAGGGCACTGAGTCCGGAGTAAATCGCTGGGGCGCAATACCGCGGCCGTTATAGAAGCCCGGTAGCCAGTGCATCGCCAGGCCCAGGGCCAGGACGATAAACAAGCCGTGGCCCAAGTAGCGTGCCCAAGGGTTGCGTTGCTGGCGCACGGCGTACCCGGCCACCAGCAACAGTGCGATGGAGACCGCCGCCAGTACGCCCAGTTGGCCGTAGATCAAAGCCACGACATAGCCAATGGAAAGTAGGGTGAGGTACAGCCAGGGCAAAGCAATCATGTGAAATCCTTGAAAAAAACTGGGCGGCATTATAGCGAGCGGTCTGCCTGGACGGCATGAAAACTCCTCCACCCACAGGGTGAGGGGAAAGGATTGCAAAATGTATTTGCGGCTGGTTATAGTCATCGCGTCTTTATCCCTTCAAAAAGATCAGCACATGCCAGCTTCCCAGCGCATAGCGGTAGTCGATTCAGCGGTCAACGCTGTGGTCGTGCCGTGCCGTGGCAAGCAGCCTGCGCAGATCAGTCACTACCCCCCACCTGTCAGTAGCACGCCGGTGTACGCAGTCGTATCACCGCCGGGTGTTGGCATTTCGGGCTGATCAGCGATTCGCTGTTGCCCCGTGCCTGCCTGAAAAAAACCTACTGAAATTCAGTTTTTACTGAGTCGGCTTTTTAGCCTGATAACAGGTGGTAACCATGTCTGTGCTTTCGAAACAATCCGTGGCCGCGGCGGCCTCGACGAGCGTGTTTGTCCTGCTGTGGAGCAGCGGGGCGATCTTCTCCAAGTTGGGCTTGGCCCATGCTTCGCCCTTTGCCTTTCTGCTGATCCGCTTTGCCATCGCCCTGATGGGGTTGGTGGTGTTGGTACCCATCCTCAAGTTGAAGCTGCCTCGTCCCGGCAAACCCTTGCTGTATGCGGCGGCGACGGGCCTGGTTTTGCTGGGGGCCTACCAGATTTTCTATCTGCTGGCCCTGGACCTCAACGTCACCCCCGGGGTGATGGCGACCATCATGGGCGTGCAGCCGATCCTTACCGTGGTACTGATGGAGCGCCAACGCTCCTGGCGCCGGTTGTTCGGCCTGGGGTTGGGGTTGGCGGGCTTGATCATGGTGGTGTACCAGGGCATCGGGTTGGCGGGCATGTCTCTGGCCGGGATGGTGTTGGGGCTGTTGGCGCTGGCGAGCATGACGTTTGGCTCTATCATGCAAAAGCGCATCACCGACAACCCCTTCGGCACGCTGCCGCTGCAATACCTGGCCGGGCTGCTACTGTGCGCGGTGTTCGTGCCGTTCCAGCCGTTCCACTTTGAACACAGTGCACGTTTTTACCTGCCGGTCCTGTGGATGGGGCTGGTGGTGTCCGTGCTGGCGACGTTGTTGCTGTACCGCCTGATCGCCCGGGGCAACCTGGTGAATGTCACCAGCCTGTTCTACCTGGTGCCAGCAGTGACGGCGGTGATGGACTACCTGATCTTCGGTAATCGCCTGGCCTTGTTGAGCGTGCTGGGAATGGCGTTGATCATCGTCGGCTTGGTGTTTGTATTCCGTAAGCAATAAACCCACCCCTGTAGGAGCGAGATTGGTCGCTCCTACAGTTTTTGCGGGCGCAGCACCAACCACAACGCCCCGGCAATCAGCACACCGCCATACAGGTGGGCCATGGACAGCGGCTCATCCAACAGCAACGCACCCCACAACACGCCGAACGGCGGAATCATGAAGGTCACGGTCATCGACTTGACCGGGCCGATGGACGACAGCAGGCGGAAGTACAGAATGTAGGCGAACGCCGTACATACCAGCCCCAATCCCAGCAGAGACGACCACACCTGCCAGCCGCCCCAGCTCGCCGGTGGATGGCTGATGGCGCTGTAGGCAAAGAACGGCAACAGAAACAACGTCGCCCCCAACATGCTGCCCAAGGCCGAGAGACGGCTGTCCAACCCGCCGCGCTGGTCCAGCCAACGCCGCGCCAGGAAACCGGCAAAGCCATAGCACGTGGTTGCCAGCAGGCACGCCAGTGCGCCCATCAATAATTCCAGATCAAAGGCCACCGGCCCCGCACGCGTGAGCACGGCAACGCCAAACAGCCCCAGGGCGACCCCTGCGATTTTCGATGGCGTCAGGCGCTCACTGAAGAACAGCCCGCCAATCAGCACGCCCATCAGCGGCGTGGTGGCGTTGAAAATCGCCGAATAACCTGCCGGCAGTACCTGTGCCGCCACCGAGTACATCGTCGCGGGAATCCCCGAGTTGATCACGCCCAGCAACAGGACCGTCTTGAACTTGCCCTTGAAATCCCAGCTCACGCGCATCATCGCCAGGATCACTAATAAGCCCGCGGCGGCAATCGACACGCGGAAAAACGCGGTGGGCACTGTGCCGATTTCCGGGGCGATGATGCGCATAAACAGGAAACTCGCGCCCCAAATGGCGGCCAGCCCCAGCAGATACAGGGTGTCAACAGGTCTCACGGAAAACTCCTACGCCAAATGGGGCGCAGAAGTGTTGCCCAGCGGGCAGGTCGGCACAATGGCTAATTGCAGTCAGTTCACCCCTGCGCAAAATCATTCTTCTCCTGCCTCGGTTCACTGGCTAAGCTCTGGGCTTCCAGATACCCGTTCGAGGTTTCCCGCATGTCGCAGTCCGCCCTCGCTATCGCCCGGATGATCCTCGACGGTTTCGACGATTACCGTGAACACTTCCGCCAGATCACCGATGGCGCCCGTGAGCGTTTCGAGAAGGCCCAGTGGCAGCAGGGGCAGGCCGCGTCGGCCGCGCGCATCAACCTCTATGAAGAGAAAGTCGCTGAGGTCACGACCCGCCTGCGCGCCAGTTTTGACCCTGCGCCGTTGCATGACATCGGCCAGTGGCCCCTGGTAAAAAGCGCCTATATCGGCCTGATCGACCTGCGATTTGACGATGAACTGTCCGAGACCTGGTACAACTCGATCTTCTGCGGCCTGTTCAGCCATGACCTGATCAGCGACGGCTGCATGTTCATCCACACTACCCGGCCGAGCCTGCGCCGGGCGCGGGCGGCGCAAACACGTATCTACACGCCGGCCGGTAAAATAGCGGACATGCTCGCGCAGGTTTTCTCTGACTACCGCTTCAGCGAGCCCTACGCCGACCTGCCCGCCGACCTGCGCCGCCTCGAAGCCCAGTTGCGGGAAAACCTGCCGGATTGGGTGTGCAAGGACCCGGACCTCAAGGTCGAGTTGTTTTCCTCGGTGCTGTATCGCAACAAAGGCGCCTACCTCGTGGGGCGCATCTACACCCGCGACGAACAATGGCCGTTGGTGATTCCGCTGCTGCACCGCGAAGGGCGTGGCATTCAGATCGATGCGTTGATCACCGACGAAGCCGACGTGTCGATCATCTTCTCGTTCACCCGTTCCTATTTCATGGTCGACGTGCCCGTGCCAGCGGAATTCATTGGCTTTCTCAAGCGCATTCTGCCGGGCAAGCACATTGCCGAGCTGTACACCTCCATCGGTTTCTACAAGCACGGCAAATCCGAGTTCTACCGCGCGCTGATCAACCACCTGGCCACCACCGATGACCAGTTCATCATGGCCCCCGGCGTGCGCGGCATGGTCATGAGCGTGTTTACGCTGCCGGGTTTCAATACGGTGTTCAAGATCATCAAGGACCGCTTCTCGCCGTCGAAAAACGTCAACCGCGCCACGGTGATCGAAAAGTACCGCCTGGTGAAAAGCGTCGACCGGGTAGGGCGCATGGCCGACACCCAGGAGTTCGCCGACTTCCGCTTCCCCTTGAGCAAGTTCGAGCCCGAGTGCCTGGCCGAGCTGCTGGAAGTCGCCGCTGGTACCGTCGAAGTGGAGGGCGATACCGTGCTTATCCGCCACTGCTGGACCGAGCGACGCATGACCCCGCTCAACCTCTACCTCGACAACGCCAACCCCGCTCAGGTGCGCGAAGCATTGGAGGATTACGGCCTGGCGATCAAGCAACTGGCGGCAGCGAATATCTTCCCCGGCGACATGCTGCTGAAGAACTTTGGCGTCACCCGCCACGGCCGTGTGGTGTTCTATGACTACGACGAAATCTGCTTCCTCACCGAAGCCAACTTCCGCCATATCCCCGCGCCGCGCACCCCCGAGGATGAAATGGCCTCCGAGCCCTGGTACTCCATCGGCCCGCTGGACGTGTTCCCCGAGGAATTCCCGCCGTTCCTGTTTGCCGACGCCGGCCAGCGCAAGTTGTTCGACGAGTTGCATGGCGAGTTGTACAACGCCGATTACTGGAAGGGCCTGCAGGACGCGATTCGTGCCGGTAAGGTGATCGACGTATTCCCCTACCGCCGCAAAGACCCGCTATAACCTATTGCCCCTGTGGGAGCGGGCGTGCTCGCGAATACGGTGGTTCAGTTGATACATCTGTGACTGACACACCGCTTTCGCGAGCAAGCCCGCTCCCACATTTTGGTTCGGTTTACACCCGTTGAAGCTCAACTGCCTGCCAGATGGCTGCTTTTCTGCCACACTTGCCGGCCGTGCATAAATAGATGACCGTCGAAATAGCTGATGACAGACCAAGCACCCACCCTCGACCAACTGCTCAAAGCCCTCGATCACGCCATGCTCGCCGACCGCCACCGTTTGCGCCGGCAGTTGCTTGAGCTGCGCAAGAAGCCCGATGAGGACAAGCTGGCGCAGTGGGTGGCGCGCATGCAGGCATCGTGCGCCCAGGTCACGGCGCGGCGCGCCAGCCTGCCGGTGATTCGCTACGACGACAGCCTGCCGATTGCTGCCAAGCGCGATGAGATCAAAGACGCGCTGAACAAGCACCAGGTGCTGATCATTGCTGGCGAGACCGGCTCGGGTAAAACCACGCAGTTGCCGAAAATCTGCCTGGAAATCGGTCGCGGCCAGTACGGTCTGATCGGCCACACCCAGCCACGCCGGATCGCAGCGCGCAGTGTCGCCAGCCGTGTCGCTGAAGAGCTGGCCACGCCATTGGGTGCGCTGGTCGGTTACCAAGTGCGCTTCGAAGACCAGAGTGACTCCAACACCCTGATCAAGCTGATGACCGACGGCATCCTGCTGGCCGAAACCCAGAACGACCGCTACCTCGAGCGCTACGACACGATCATCGTCGACGAAGCCCACGAACGCAGCCTGAACATCGACTTCCTGCTCGGCTACCTCAAGACCCTGTTGCCGCGCCGCCCCGACCTGAAGGTTATCATCACCTCGGCGACCATCGACCTGGAGCGCTTTTCCAAGCACTTCGACGATGCGCCAATAGTCGAGGTGTCGGGCCGTACCTTCCCGGTGGACACCTGGTATCGCCCCCTCACCCTGGAACAGGACGAGGAGGGCAACCGCGTCGAGGACGACCTGACCGTCGACCAGGCGATCCTCGCCACCCTCGATGAAATCGCCGCCTATGAGCGCAGCGAGCGACGCAGCCCCGGCGATGTGCTGGTGTTTCTGCCCGGCGAGCGCGAGATTCGTGATGCGGCCGACATGCTGCGCAAGGCCCAGCTCAAGCACACCGAGATTTTGCCGTTGTACGCACGGCTATCACCGGCCGAGCAACAGCGCATTTTCCAGTCCCACCCAGGCCGGCGCGTGGTACTGGCGACCAACGTTGCGGAAACCTCGCTGACGGTGCCGGGCATTCGCTATGTGATCGACAGCGGCACGGCACGCATCAGCCGCTACAGCTACCGCGCCAAGGTGCAGCGCCTGCCCATCGAGGCGATTTCCCAGGCCAGCGCCAACCAGCGTAAAGGCCGTTGCGGCCGGGTTGAACCGGGTATTTGCGTGCGCTTGTACAGCGAAGAAGATTTTATCGGGCGCCCGGAATTTACCGACCCGGAGATCCTGCGCACCAACCTCGCTGCCGTGATCCTGCAGATGCTGCACCTGCGCCTGGGCGAGATCACCGATTTCCCGTTTATCGAACCGCCGGATGGCAAGGCCATCAGCGACGGTTTCAACCTGCTGCAAGAACTCTCGGCGGTCGACCGCAACAGCCAGCTCACGCCGTTGGGCCGCCAGCTTGCCCGCTTGCCGGTGGACCCGCGCATGGGCCGCATGTTGCTGGAAGCGGCCAAGCTCGGCAGTTTGCAGGAAGTGTTGATCGTCGCCAGCGCCATGTCGATCCAGGACCCGCGCGAGCGCCCACCAGAGCGTCAACAAGCGGCCGACCAAGCCCACGCACAGTGGAAAGACCCGGATTCGGACTTCGCCGGGTTGGTCAACCTGTGGCGCGGTTTCGAGGAGCAGCGCCAGGAACTGACCGCCAGCCCGTTGCGCAACTGGTGCCGCAAAAACTTCCTCAATTACTTGCGCCTGCGCGAGTGGCGCGACTCCCATCGTCAATTGAGCCTGATCTGCCGCGACATGCAGCTGAGCCTCAACAAAGAGCCCGCCGACTATCCGAAGCTGCATAAAGCGGTACTGTCCGGCCTGCTCAGCCAGATCGGCCAGAAGACCGAAGACGGCGATTACCTCGGGGCGCGCCAGCGTCGCTTCTGGATTCACCCGTCGTCGGGCATCGGCAAGAAGCGCCCGCAATGGCTGATGACCGCCGAACTGGTGGAAACCACCAAGCTCTATGCACGCATGGTGGCGAAGATCGATGCCGACTGGATCGAGCCGCTGGCGGGGCATCTGATCAAGAAAAACCACTTCGAACCCCATTGGGAGAAGAAGCGCGGCCAGGTGGTGGCCTTTGAGCAGATCACCCTGTTCGGGCTGATCGTGGTAGGGCGTCGGCCGGTGCATTACGGGCCGATTGACCCGGTGGTGTCCCGTGAGTTGTTTATCCGTGAAGGCCTGGTGCGCGGCGAGATTCAGTCCCGGGCCAAGTGCCTGACGGCCAACCAGAAACTGCTGGAGCAACTCGACGAGCTGGAAGCCAAGGCCCGCCGTCGCGACATCCTGGCCGACGAAGAAACCCTGTACGCCTTCTACGATGCGCGCCTGCCCGCAGAGATTCACCAGACCGCCACCTTTGACAGTTGGTACAAGGTCAACAGCCAGAAAGACCCGCAACTGCTGATCATGCGTGAAGAAGACGTACTGGCCCGCGAGGCCAGTGAAGTCACCGCCGCGCATTACCCGGACACCTTGCACCTGGGCGACCTGGCCCTGGCCTTGAGTTACCACTTCGAACCCAACCACCCCCGTGACGGCGTGACCCTGCGGGTGCCGGCGCCGTTGTTGCCGGCGTTGCCAGCCGAGCGCCTGGAGTGGCTGGTGCCGGGGTTGATCGAAGCCAAGTGCATCGCTCTGGTGCGCAACTTGCCCAAGGCGCTGCGCAAAAACTTCGTGCCGGTGCCGGACTTCGTCAAGGCTGCGCTGCAACGTATCGAATTCGGCCAGGGCTCTCTGCCCCAGGCGCTGGGGCGTGAATTGCTGCGCATGACCGGTGCGCGGGTCAGCGATGAGGCGTGGGCCGAGGCGGCGCAACAGGTGGAAAACCACCTGAAGATGAACCTGGAAGTGGTCGACGGCCAGGGCAAGTTCCTCGGCGAAGGCCGTGACTTGGCCGAGCTCACCGCACGGTTCGCCGAAGCCAGCCAGGCGGCCTTGGCCGTGCCGCAAACCGCGAAAAGCCAGCAGCCGGTAGAGGCCAAGGTGTTTGCGGCGGTGGCGCAAAAGACCCAGCAGAACATCGCCGGCCTGTCGATGACGGTGTATCCGGCACTGGTGGAAGAGAACGGCACGGTCAAGGAGGGGCGCTTCTCCACCGCTGCCGAAGCCGAGTTCCAGCACCGTCGCGCCTTGCAGCGCCTGCTGATGCAGCAATTGGCGGAGCCGGCGAAATTCCTGCGCGGCAAATTGCCGGGCCTGACCGAACTGGGCTTGATGTACCGTGAACTGGGGCGAATCGACGCGCTGGTGGAAGACATCCTGCTGGCCAGCCTCGATACCTGTGTACTTGAAGGCGAAGCCAGCCTGCCACGCGATGGCGCGGGCCTGGCGGCCTTGGCTGAACGCAAGCGCGGCAGTTGGGCTGAGCACGCCGAACGCCTCGCGCGCCTGACCCTGGAAGTGCTGAAACTTTGGCACGGCCTGCAAAAACGTTTCAAGGGCAAGATCGACCTGGCCCAGGCCGTGGCCTTGAACGATATCAAGCAGCAACTGAGCAACCTGGTGTATCCAGGTTTTGTGCGGGAAACCCCGGCCCAGTGGTTCAAGGAACTGCCGCGTTTCCTCAAGGCTATCGAACTGCGTCTGGAAAAACTGCCGAGCCAGGTGCAAAAGGACCGCGTGTGGAGCAGCGAATTGGGCGGCCTGTGGGCGCAGTACCAGAACCGCGTGAACAAACATACCCAGGAAGGCAAGCGCGACCCGCAGTTGGAGCTGTACCGCTGGTGGCTGGAGGAGTACCGGGTGTCGCTGTTTGCCCAGCAGTTGGGTACCAAAGTGCCGATTTCCGATAAACGCCTGAGCAAGCAGTGGAGCCAGGTAGAGCCCTGAAGCCCTTGCCGCAAGGTGTTTGTTTGGCCTATAGCGCCAAATCCCCGGTGTTGTGGCAAACTTCGCGGTCACAAGATTGAATAAAAGCATTGCCAGTTTGATGCCCGCTGGATGACATCAAACGACTTTAATTTTGGTACGACGGTACCAATATCTTCTGCCTGACAGATTTAGAGGAACGACCGTGCATAACGTCGTCATCAGCGGCACTGGCCTGTACACCCCGGCCAACAGCATTTCCAACGAAGAGCTGGTGCAGTCTTTCAATGCCTACGTACAACAGTTCAACGCCGACAACGCCGCCGCTATCGAACGTGGCGATGTGCAGGCGCTGACCGAGTCGAGCGCGGCATTCATCGAAAAGGCATCCGGCATCAAGAGCCGTTTTGTGATGGACAAGGACGGCATCCTCGATCCACAGCGCATGGCTCCGCGCCTGCCCGAGCGCAGCAACGATGAATGGTCGGTGCTTTGCCAGATGGCCATCGGTGCCGCCGAACAAGCCCTGCAGCGCGCCGGCAAGACCGCCGCCGACATCGACGGCGTGATTGTCGCCTGCTCCAACCTGCAACGCGCCTACCCGGCGATCGCCATTGAAGTCCAGGAAGCCTTGGGTATCCAGGGTTTCGGTTTCGACATGAACGTGGCGTGTTCCTCGGCCACCTTCGGCATCCAGAACGCGGCCAACAGCATCCAGTTGGGCCAGGCCCGGGCGATCCTGATGGTCAACCCGGAAGTCTGCACCGGCCACCTGAACTTTCGTGACCGTGACAGCCACTTCATCTTCGGTGATGCTGCCACGGCGGTGATCCTGGAGCGTGCTGACCTGGCGACGTCCGAACATCAGTTCGACGTGGTGAGTACCAAGCTGCTGACCAAGTTCTCCAACAACATCCGCAACAACTTTGGCTTCCTCAATCGCACGGCTGAAGAGGGCATCGGCGCCCCCGACAAGCTGTTCGTGCAGGAAGGCCGCAAGGTGTTCCGTGATGTCTGCCCGATGGTGGCCGAATTGATCGGCGAGCACCTGGCAGAAAACCAGCTGAGTGTCACTGATGTGAAGCGTTTCTGGCTGCACCAGGCCAACCTGAGCATGAACCATCTGATCGTGAAGAAACTGCTGGGGCGCGACGCGTCAGTAGAAGAAGCACCGGTGATCCTCGATACTTACGCCAATACCAGCTCGGCCGGCTCGGTGATTGCGTTCCACACTTATCAGGATGACCTGCCCAAGGGCGCGGTTGCCGTACTCAGCTCCTTTGGCGCCGGGTATTCGATTGGCAGTGTGATTCTGCGCAAACGCTGAGTATGTGGCCGGACGCGGTCAACTGTGGGAGCTGGCTTGCCTGCGAAGGCATCGGCTCGGTGTGCCTGAATCACCGAGTTGTCTGGATCGCAGGCAAGCCAGCTCCCACATTGAGCGTATTTCCACGGCAAGATTGAGGTAAACGATGGCCGCAGCGGACGATGCGCACCTGCTTGAACGCCTGCTCAAGGGTGAGCAGCGGGCTTATAAGGATTTGGTCAACACGTACCAGAGTGCGATGCGGGCAGTGGCGTATGCCATCGTCGGCCAGCGCCATGCCGATGAGGTGGTGCAAGATGCCTGGCTCTCGGTGGTGCGCAACCTGGCCAAGTTCGAAGGGCGATCTAGCCTCAAGACATGGTTATTGACGATCACTGCCAATTCCGCAAAGAGCCGTTACAAACAAAATCGTCGGGAAGTCCTTCTCGACGATTTACCCTCGCCTCACGGCACTATCGGCGATGACCGCTTCAGCCCGGATGATGGCCATTGGGCTGTCGCCCCTTACGCTTGGCACCAGGACACCCCGGAAGCGCTGCTGACCGAAGATGAATTGCGCAAGTGCCTGGAGCATACGATTCTGAGTTTGTCCGAATTGCAAAGCAGTGTGCTGGTACTGCGTGAACGCCAGGGCCTGGAATTGGAAGAAATCTGTAATCTTCTGACCCTTTCACTCTCCAACGTCCGTGTGCTGTTGCATCGAGCGCGGCTTAAAGTCTTCGCCACGGTGGAGCATTTTGAGGAAACGGGTGAATGTTGACCTGTAAAGAACAAGTAGCGCGTTCCAGTGACTACCTCGATGGGCAATTGACCTTTCGGGAGCGTCTGCTGGTGCGTCATCACTTGATGTTCTGCCCGAACTGCCGGCGCTTTATCCGTCAGATGCGCCTGATGCAGGCAACGCTCAAGCGTATGCCGCAGGAGCCGGTGGAGGGTGTGGATGCGCTGGCTGAACAACTGGCGGCCGAGCGGCGTAAAGACATCATGTAGGAGCGAGCTTGCTCGCGAAGAACGTCAACGATAACGCGGGTATCCTGGAGAACCGCGTTGCCTGTGGGTTCTTCGCGAGCAAGCTCGCTCCTACATGTTAAGCGTTAGAACTTGGCTTCAGCATCCAACTGCAAGGTGTTGGTGTCGGCATCGCGCTGGGTCCGGCTGGCAAAGTCAGCCTTGGTCAGGAAGTAGGTGGCGCCGATGGCGAAGTTCTTGTCGATGTCGTAGCTGACTTTCATCTTGTGACCGCGCGAGCCGGTGGTGCCGTTGGCGAAGTCCGAATCGGTGAAGGCGCCGACGACGGCATTACGTTGAACGTCGCGGTAGTTGTAGTCCAGGTTCAAACCGAACACCTTGGACTTGGCACCCAGCAACCAGGCGGTGTCCTGGTCGGTCACCGCATCGTTGTTTTTTACGTACTGGCCGTAGAACGACAGCGGCACAGCCAGGCCACCGATGTCTGCTTGTGCAAAGCCTTCGTACAGGCGGAATTCGTTGTTGGCCGAGTTGCCGTTGACCGCCAATGCGCAAGGCGTGGTGGTGGTTGTGCAGCGGCTGTCTTCGTCGTTCTTGTAGGCGTAGATGCTGCCGCCCAAGGTCATTTTCAGGTTGTCGGTGACCGAGAAACGCGTACCCAACTGGCCGGACGTCAGGCGCAGGTCATGGCGAAATTGCACGCCGTCACCGTCGACGTTGTCCTTGAGGTTGTAGTTACCCAGGCTACCGAACAGCTCCGCGCTGCTACCCAGTGGGTATTTGTAGGTGACGGCCAGGCCTTCAGGGTTGATGTCGCTATCCCAGATCACATCGCCCATGTTCACCCACGGCTGCAGCATCTTGCCGCCGATCACGTGCAGGTTCTTGATCTGGTCCGGGTGGTAGTCGATGTAGCCGAGGTCCAGCCAGATCGACTTCTTATCGAAGTAGCCATCCTGGTCCTGGTTGGTGGAGCGTGCATCATCGCCGCCGCCGGTGGCGATACGGATACCGGTGTCCACCTGCGGGTTGATTTCGGTGTAGGCACCCAGGCGGGCACGAATGCGTTGACGGTCCTTGTCACGCCCACCGTTGTTGGGTTCGCCGTCGATCTTTATGGTTTCCTGGCGGAAGCGCACGTCACCCTTGAACTGGGTCTTGGCTGCCCAAGCCAATTTCTGGTCGAAGCTGCTCAGCTCGTTGGTTTTTTTCGCGGTGGCCGCGATCTGCTCGTTGGTCTCTTGTTGAGCCTGGCGTGCGATCTGCTGCTCTTTCTGATCCCTGGCCAGTTCCATTTGCAGTTCGGTGTACTGCGCCGCGGTGATCTGGCCGTTGGCCTTGAGCATGTCGAGCAATTTAGCGTCGACTGCAGCGCTGGCCGGAACGCTCAGTGCCAGCAACAGGCCGCCACACAGGACCGCCGCAGTTTTAGTGGAAGCAAGACGCATATCAATCTCCGAAAGTGAGGAGGGAGGGCAACACCCTCCAGGACACAACCGACCCATGACGGACGGAAAAAATGTCGCCCGGTAGACCCGGACGCTCTAAAAACTGGCGTCAGTATCGCGACCGTTTATGACGGAGTAGTGGCTAAGTGATTTCATCTAGATGACAAATCGTTACGCTACGGAACTAAGGGTTTTGACGTCTGTCCGCGTGTTTTGAGGATGTGCGCGCGGCTGTGATCGGCGATACTCGCCAGGTTTTCATGCCAAGAAACAATGAGGATGCCGATGCCGCTGCAACGCCTGGACAGCTTGTCCGATATCGCTGCGCACACGTGGGATGCCCTGATGCCACAGGCTCAGCCGTTTATGCAGCATGGGTTTCTGAGTGCGCTGGAAGACAGCGCCAGCATCGGCCCGCATTCGGGCTGGCAGACGGAGCACTTGCTGCACTGGGAAGGCGACCGGTTGATGGCGGCATTGCCGGGTTATCGCAAATGGCATTCTTATGGCGAGTACGTGTTCGATCATGGTTGGGCCGACGCCTGCGAGCGCGCCGGCATCGACTATTACCCCAAGTTGCTGACGGCCGTGCCGTTCAGCCCGGTCGGTGGGCCGCGGGTATTGGCTGCCAGTGCCGCCGACGCTTTTGAGTTGCTCAATAGCCTGCCGGGTTATCTGCAGATCGAAGGCCTGTCGAGCGCCCATATCAACTTTACCGATGCCCTCGCCGATCAAGCCATGGCCCAACACCCCGGCTGGTTGCAGCGCTTGGGTTGCCAGTTTCATTGGCAAAACCGAGGCTACCGCGACTTCCAGGATTTCCTCGACGCCCTGAGTTCACGCAAGCGCAAACAGATGCGCAAAGAACGTGAACAAGTGGCAGGGCAGGGTATCGAGTTCGAGTGGTTGCAAGGCCATGAGCTGAGCGAAGCCCAGTGGGATTTTGTCTATGCCTGCTACGCCAACACCTACGCGGTGCGCCGGCAATCGCCCTACCTGACCCGCGCATTTTTCAGCCTGCTGGCTGAGCGCATGCCCGCAGCCATCCGCGTAGTCTTGGCCAAACAAGGCACGCGCCCGGTGGCCATGGCCTTCAGCCTGCTTGGCGGCGACAGCTTCTATGGCCGCTACTGGGGCTGCCTGGCGGAATTCGACCGCCTGCATTTCGAGACCTGTTTCTACCAAGGCATGGACTACGCCATCGCCCACGGCCTGCAACGCTTCGATGCGGGTGCCCAGGGGGAGCACAAATTGATTCGCGGGTTTGAGCCTGTGATTACGCGGTCATGGCACTACTTGCGCCACCCGGGGTTGAAGAGTGCCGTGGAGGATTTTCTTGAGCGAGAGCGGGTGGGGGTTCTGGCGTATGCCGAAGAGGCGAGGGCGGCCCTGCCTTATCGGCACTCTGACGGAACGTAAAACACCTTGTAGGAGCGAGCTTGCTCGCGAAGAACGTGCAGACGACGCGGGATTACAGCTATAAGCACCGCGTCATCGTTGGCGTTTTTCGCGAGCAAGCTCGCTCCTACAGGGATTGGGTCAAGCTGTTTTTTCTGCACCCAACCATCGGTACGTAATGCCGCCGATCACCGCGCCGAGGATCGGCGCGAGCCAGAACAGCCACAGTTGCTGCAGCGCCCAGCCGCCGACAATCAACGCAGGCCCTGTGCTGCGGGCCGGGTTGACCGAGGTGTTGGTCACCGGGATGGAGATCAGGTGGATCAGCGTCAGCCCCAGGCCAATGGCGATGGGCGCGAAGCCTGCCGGGGCTCGACGGTCGGTGGCGCCAAGGATGATCAGCACGAACATCGCCGTCATCACCAGCTCACAGACAAAGCCTGCCGCCATTGAATAACCTCCGGGTGAATGCTCGCCATAACCATTGCTTGCCAGCCCGGAGGCCAGTTCGAACCCGGGTTTGCCGCTGGCGATGAAGTACAGCAGTGCGGCGGCGATGGCGCCACCGATCACTTGCGACACGATGTAGGCCGGCAACTCCCTGGCCGGGAATCTGCCGCCGACCACCAACCCCACCGAGACGGCCGGGTTAAGGTGACAGCCGCTGATATGCCCGATGGCAAATGCCATGGTCAGCACCGTGAGCCCAAAAGCCAGGGACACCCCGAGCAGGCCGATGCCGACGTTGGGGAACGCTGCGGCCAACACCGCACTCCCGCAGCCACCCAACACCAGCCAAAACGTACCCAGTCCTTCCGTTACGGAACGTTTGAACAGTGACATGAACACTTCCTTAGATTGCTCTATCTGATTAACGGTCTGTGTGGCTTCCCTGCCGCCTTAAATCAGGGCCCTCCTGGGGCCTGATTGCAGTACAGCAGGATTGTGTCGCAAGACCAGCCAGATAGAGAAAGCTGTCAGAATTGTTCGGAATTGAGCGGGGCTTTACCCAGCGAAATCAGTCTATGCCGACAAAACCCCCGGTCTGATGCTGCCATAACCGCGAATAAAGCCCGCCGTATGCCAGCAACTCGGAATGGCTGCCGCTCTCGGCGATCTGGCCTTTTTCCAGCACCACCAGGCGGTCCATTCGTGCGATGGTCGACAACCGGTGTGCAATCGCAATCACCGTCTTGCCCTGCATCAGGGTTTCCAGGCTCTCCTGGATCGCCGCTTCCACTTCCGAGTCCAGCGCAGAGGTGGCTTCGTCCATGATCAGGATCGGCGCGTCCTTGAGCAGCACGCGTGCGATAGCGATACGCTGGCGTTGCCCGCCGGAGAGTTTCACGCCGCGCTCACCCACATGGGCATCCAGCCCGGTGCGGCCCTCGGAATCCGACAGCAGTGGGATGAACTCATCGGCGCGGGCCTTGTGCACCGCCGCCCAGAGTTCCTCGTCAGTCGCGTCGGGCTTGCCATACAGCAGGTTGTCGCGGATCGAGCGGTGCAGCAACGAGGTGTCTTGGGTAATCATGCCGATTTGCGCGCGCAGGCTTTCCTGGGCGACCTCGGCAATGTCCTGGCCGTCGATGAGGATGCGCCCGCCCTGCAGGTCGTACAGGCGCAGCAGCAGGTTGACCAGCGTCGACTTGCCCGCGCCGGACGGGCCGATCAAGCCGATTTTTTCCCCGGCCTTGATCTCAAGGTTGAGGCCGCCAATGATTCCGCTCTTCTTGCCGTAGTGGAAGTCCACCTGCTCGAAGCGTACCTGGCCGTGGGGCACCGTCAGGCGGGGAGCGTTTTCACGATCGACCACGGCCAGTGGCTGGGCGATGGTCTTCAGACCGTCCTGCACGATACCGATGTTTTCGAAGATGCCGTTGACCACCCACATGATCCAGCCGGACATGTTGACGATGCGGATCACCAGGCCTGTGGCCAGGGCAATCGCGCCCACGGAAATCAGCGACTGTGTCCACAGCCACAGGGCCAGGCCGGTGGTGGTGACGATCAGCAGGCCGTTCAGAATACAGATTACGGTGTCCATGCTGGTGAGCACGCGGGCGGCCAGTTGGGTTTTTTCGGTCTGCTCGATGATCGCTTGCTTGGCGTATTCCTGTTCATTCTGGGTATGGGCGAACAGCTTCAAGGTGGTGATATTGGTATAGCCGTCAACAATTCGGCCCATCAACTTGGAGCGCGCCTCCGAGGAGACCACCGAGCGTTCTTTCACGCGAGGCACGAAGTAACGCAGGGCCAGGCTGTAGCAAACGATCCAGGTGATCAGCGGAATCATCAGCCGCCAGTCGGCCTCGGCAAACAACACCAGGGCACTGATGGCGTAGATCGACACGTGCCAGATAGCTTCTGCGGTCGCCACCGCCGAGTCACGCAAGGAGTTGCCGGTTTGCATGATCCGCTGGGCGATGCGCCCGGCAAAGTCGTTCTGGAAGAAATTCAGGCTCTGCTTGAGCACGTAGCTGTGGTTCTGCCAGCGAATCAGGCTGGTCATGCCGGGGTTGATGGTCTGGTGCACCAGCAAGTCATGCAGGCCGTTGAAGAGCGGGCGCAACAACAGGGCCACCACGGCCATCCAGATCAGCTCGGCGCTGTGGGTCTGGAAGAAATTCGCCGGTGGCGTGCCCTGGGCCAGATCGATGATGCGGCTCAGGTAGCTGAACAACGCGACTTCGATCAGGGCGCCGACCAGCCCCACCACCAGCAGCGCGGCGAAGCACGGCCACACCTGGCGCAGGTAATAGAGATAGAACGGCAGGACTTTTTCGGGAGGGGCCGCGCTGGGGGCGTCGCGGAAAATATCGATCAGTTGTTCAAAACGACGATAGAGCATTAGGTTTGACGCCCGCCTGGCGGGCTCTCCTTTCAAAAGGTGCACGGTGCCATGCGGGCACCGTGCAAAGCTGCCTGCGGACCTCAGTCGATGCGCTTGGCCGACTTGATGATCACAGGATCGATAGGCATGTTCTGCATGCCTTGCTTGGTGGTGGTCTGGGAGTTGACGATGATGTCGACCACGTCCATGCCCTTGACCACTTTGGCGAACACGGCATAACCGGCATCGCGGCCCGGGTCGAGGAAGGCATTGTCTGCCACGTTGATGAAGAATTGGCTGGTGGCCGAGTTCGGGTCATTGGTGCGAGCCATGGACAAGGTGCCACGCACGTTATGCAGGCCATTGCTGGCTTCGTTCTTGATCGGTGCTTCGGTCGGCTTTTGTGACATTTGCTGGGTGAACCCGCCGCCCTGGACCATGAAGCCCGGGATCACGCGGTGAAAGATCGTATTGGTGTAGAAGCCCTTGTCGACATAGGCCAGGAAGTTCTTGGTGCTGATCGGCGCCTTGACCGGGTCCAGTTCGATTTCAATCTGGCCGTTGGTGGTGTCGAGCAAAACATGTGGCGCCTTGGCCGGCTCAGCTGCCATTAGGTTGGCAGCAAACAAGGCGGAACCGGCAAAGAAGGCGATTTTTTTCAGCATGGGTCAGTGATCCTGGGTAGTGGTTTCGACGGTCTTTAGAAAGTCGAGCAAGGTCGCGTTAAAGACCTCGGGTTGATCCAAGGGCGTGGCATGGCGGGAATCTTCGATGACCACCAGCCGCGCATCGGGCAGCAGTTTTACATAGATTTCTTTCTGCGCCACGGGGGTGTAGTCATGGTCGGCGCTGATGACGAGGGTTGGACAGGCAATTCTCGACAGTTGTTCCTGCACGCCCCAGCCCACAATGGCGTCGAAGCTGGCGAGATAAGCACGTTTGTCGTTTCTTGCCCAGCGCTCGGCCATCTTGCGGCGCAGGTCGGCCTGCTCAGGTTTGGGGAACAGCCGATCGCCCAGGGCCTTGCCGATGGTGCCCAGGCTGAGCACACGGGCCAGGGTCCAGCGTTTGGCCCACTGCCAATAGTCATCGGCACTGCGCACCTTGACCTCAGGCGTGCTGTTGACGATGCACAGGCTCTTGACCCGCCGGGGTTCATCCACCGCCAGTTGGAAGGCGATCATGCCGCCCATGGATAAACCCACCACGTGGGCCGCTGGCAGGTCGAGGTGTTCGATCAGCGCGATCAGGTCGAAGGTAAACCCCTTGATGCTGTAGCGCTCCCGGGGTTTGTCCGAGCGACCATGGCCGCGCACGTCAACCACGATAAGGTGATAGTGTCGGGCGAGTACCGGTACTTGCAGTTCCCAATCCTGGCTGCTGGAGCCCAGGCCGTGGATCAGGATCAGCGGGTTGCCATGGCCATATTCTTCGTAATGCAGGCTGCAGCCTTCATGGTCGAACCAGGCCATGGATGAACTCCGTTTCAGGCTTGTTGGGGGGCGGCGAAGGGCGCGTCCAGGGGAGCGGTGTCAAAGGTGCGCAGCAATTCCACGAGGATCTGCGTGGCGGGCCCCAAGGGTTTGTCTTTGTTGGAGTACAGGTAAAACGTCGGGTTGCGACTGCCACCTTTTTCCAGGGGAAGCTGCTTGAGCACGCCCTCCTTGAGTTCGCGCTCGATCATGTGCCGGGGCAGCCAGGCAAAGCCCAGGCCGCTGGCGACGAAGGTGGCCGCGGTAGCGAGGCTGCCGACGGTCCAGCGCTGTTCGGCGCCGAGCCAGCCGACGTCGCGCGGTTGTTGGCGGCCGGAGTCACGGATCACCACCTGCATCTGGCTCTCCAGGTCGTGGAAACTCAGCTCACGGTTGAGGCGATGCAGCGAGTGATCGGGGTGGGCCACGGCGACGAACTCCACATCGCTCATTTCCGTGCCCAGGTAGCCCGGGATGATAAAACCGCAAATGGCCAGGTCCGCCATGCCGTCGAGCAGCAACTCTTCGACGCCGGACAGTACTTCTTCGCGCAGGCGCACCCGGCAGCCACGGCTTTGCGGCATAAAGGCGGTTAATGCGCGAACGAGACGTGCGCTGGGGTAGGCGGCGTCCACCACCAAGCGCACTTCGGCTTCCCAGCCCTGTTCCATATGATGAGCGAGGTCCTCCAGCTGGCTGGCGTTTTTCACCAGTTGGCGGGATCGGCGCAGCAGCACCTCACCGGCCTCGGTCAGCACCGCCTTGCGCCCGTCGATACGCAGCAAGGGGACGCCGAGTTGGTCCTGCATGCGCGCCACGGTGTAGCTCACTGAAGATTGCGAACGATGCAGCGCTTCGGCGGCTTGGGCAAAGCCGCCATGGTCGACCACGGCTTGCAAGGTGCGCCATTGATCGAGGGTAACGCGGGGCGCTTTCAAGATGAGCTCCTCTTGTCCTAAGCTGGCGGTCCTTATTGGAGACTGCCGAATGAGAAAATTGTGTTGTGTGTTGCTGGCGTTGCTGCCGATGAGCGCGTTTGCCTATCCTATCGACGTGACGAAAAAGATCGATGGCGTGAGCATTGACTACACCGCCTCCGATGTGGACGGCGACATCAGTTCGATCCAGCTGAACAACTACGGCGCCCAGGACGCGGTGTGCAAGGTCACCTTTACCAACGGCCCGGAATCGCCACGCCGTCGTACCGTGACCGTGCCTGCTGGCAAAAGCACTAACACCACGGTCAAGTTCAACCGCGCCATCATCAAGATGCGTATTGCCCTGGACTGCGCGCCAAAATAAAGCAACAGCGGAGCGTGCTCACAGGAATACTCCGCTTATAAACAAATTTCTAGATGGGTTGTAGCAGTTTTTTGCGCTTTTTTATCGAATAGGCCCCGGTTAACCTTCTCTCCATCGACTTACAGCAATTACCGATGGAGCCTACGAAGCCATGTCCAATGTTCTGATCATCGAAAGCAGTGCGCGCCAGCAGGATTCCATTTCCCGCCAGCTCACCCAACAGTTCATCAGCCAATGGCAAGTCGCCCATCCGGCAGACCGCATCACCGTGCGCGACGTAGCGCTCAATCCGGTACCCCATCTGGATGCCAACCTGCTGGGCGGCTGGATGAAACCGGCGGAGCAGCGTAACGACGACGAACAGGTGTCCCTGGACCGCTCCAACGAGTTAACTGACGAACTGCTGGCCGCCGACGTGTTGGTGATGGCCGCGCCGATGTACAACTTCGCCATTCCGAGCACCCTTAAAGCCTGGCTGGATCACGTGTTGCGGGCGGGTGTGACCTTTAAATACACCACCACCGGGCCCCAGGGTCTGTTGACCGGCAAGCGCGCTATCGTGCTCACCGCACGCGGTGGTATCCACACTGGCGCCACCTCGGATCACCAGGAACCGTACCTGCGCCAGGTCATGGCATTTATCGGCATTCATGACGTTACCTTCATTCACGCCGAAGGCGTCAACCTGGGCGGCGACTTCCAGGAGAAGGGCCTCAATCATGCCAAGGCGCAACTGGCCCAGGTGGCCTGAGGCGTTAATCGTCAGATAATCCCGTGCTGCTTATATAGCCCCACGCAAACCCTTCAAGTACGCGTATCGAACCTCCCTTTGCACTTTTGCTCCTGAGTGCTCCCGCCCGACTGCCGCTTTAGCGAGGTCGGGTTTTTTTTGCGCCGAGTTTCTTCAAAAACCAAAAAGCTTTAATGTCGCGCCCATTCGAAACGAGGCGCGCATGGGCTATCTACTGGTTGTCACCCTGATTCAGGCATTTTCCTTCAGCTTGATTGGCGAATACCTCGCCGGTCACGTCGACAGTTACTTTGCGGTGCTGGTGCGCGTGGTGCTGGCCGGGCTGATCTTTATTCCGCTGACGCGCTGGCGCTCGGTGGAGCCCGCGTTCATGCGCGGCATGTTGGTGATCGGTGCATTGCAGTTCGGCGTGACCTACGTATGTCTGTACCTGAGCTTTCGTGTGCTGACGGTGCCGGAAGTGCTGCTGTTCACCATCCTCACGCCGCTGCATGTGACCCTGATCGAGGACGCGCTTAATCGCCGCTTCAATCCCTGGGCGCTTGTGGCGGCCCTGGTGGCGGTGGGCGGTGCGGCGGTGATTCGTTTCGATCAGATCACCCCGCATTTCCTGATGGGGTTCTTGCTGCTGCAATTGGCCAATTTCACCTACGCCGCCGGGCAAGTCATGTACAAGCACCTGGTGGCGCGTTATCCCAGTGACCAGCCGCACTTCCGGCGTTTCGGTTATTTCTACCTGGGCGCCTTGATGGTGGTGTTGCCGGCGTTCCTGCTGTTCGCCAAGGCTGACTTCCTGCCGCAAGCGCCGCTGCAATGGGGCGTGCTGGTGTTCCTCGGAGTGGTCAGTACCGCGCTGGGCATGTACTGGTGGAACAAGGGCGCCTGCCTGGTCAATGGCGGCACCCTGGCGGTGATGAACAACCTGCATGTGCCGGTGGGGTTGCTGCTGAACCTGCTGATCTGGAACCAGCACGAACCTCTGGGCCGTCTGGCCCTGGGCGGTCTGGTGATTCTGGGGGCGGTGTGGATCAGCCGGCTGGGTGTGCGCCGGGCGGTGCCGTCGCCATCGTGATCACCACTTTGCCTTTGGCACGGCCTTGTTCGACGTAGTCCAGGGCCGCGGCTGTGGATTCGAAAGGGAAGGTTCGGTCGATGACCGGCCGGATAATCCCCGACTCGACCAGCGTGGTGATTTCATCCAGTTGCGCGCCACTGGCCCGCATGAAGACAAAGTCATAGCTCACGCCTTGCTTGCGCGCTTTCCTGCGGATACTGCTGCTCAACACACCCATGACCAGGCCCAATAACCAGGGCAGGTTCTGGGCGCGGGCGAAGGCGGGCGTCGGTGGGCCGGAGATGGAGATGAGCTGACCGCCGGGCTTGAGAATCTTCAGTGACTTGGCCAGCGCATCTGGGCCCAGGCTGTTCAGCACCACATCGTAATCCCGCAGCACGGTCTCGAAGGCTTGCTGTTTGTAGTCGACCACCACATCTGCGCCCAACGCTTTGACCCACTCCACATTGGCGGTGCTGGTGGTGGTCGCGACAAAAGCGCCCAAATGCTTGGCCAACTGGATGGCGATACTGCCCACCCCGCCTGAGCCCGCATGAATGAACACTTTCTGGCCTTTCTTCAGCTTCGCGGTTTCCACCAGCACCTGCCACGCCGTGAGCGCGACCAGGGGCAGGGCCGCGGCTTGCTCCATGGTGATGTTGTCGGGTTTGCGCGCCAGTGCGTCTTCGTGCACGGCAATCCGCTCGGCGAAGGTGCCGATACGTTGCTGGGGCGGGCGAGCGTAGACTTCGTCCCCCGGCTTGAAGCGTCGTACCGCCGCGCCGACGCTGAGCACCACGCCGGCCAGGTCATTGCCCAGTGTCAACGGCAACGCATAGGGCAGGATCAGTTTGAATTCGCCCTTGGCGATTTTTGCATCCAGCACATTGACGCTGCTGGCCCGCACCTGAACCAGCACGTCATGCTCACCCACAACAGGCGCGGGGGCCTCGGTGAGGCGGCCGGGCTGTTTGCCGTACCGTTCGATGGAAAATGCCTTCATGGTTCAACGCTCGTTGCTTCGGTGAGAAGGGGCAGGCGCGCAGCACGCCTGCTACCGGTTGTTCAGGCGTTGGCCAGGTAACGCTCGGCAACCTGGGACTGCTTGATCTGTGCCAGCAAGCCTTGCCGCGCAGCCTGCAACGCGTCCCAACGGGCGCCGTCCTGCAACGGCGGAATGGTCACCGGCTCGCGGCGATCAAAACCCACCAACGCCGCGTCCACCAGATCGCCCACTTCCATCACGTCCGTGAGGGTGTTGATGTCAATGCCCGCCCGCTCCCAGATCTCGGTACGCGTGGCGGCGGGCAGCACGGCTTGCACGTACACGCCTTTGGGCGCCAGCTCCAGGCTCATGCCCTGGGACAGGAACAGCACGAACGCCTTGGTCGCGCCGTATACCGTCATGCCGAATTCCGGGGCCAGGCCCACTACCGAGCTAATGTTGATGATAGCGCCGTTGCCCGCTGCCGCCAGGCGCGGGGCGATGGCACTGGCCAGGCGCACCAGTGCAGTGGTGTTGAGGGCGACCAACTGCGCGACGCTGTCGGTGGACTGTTCGATAAAACCGCCGGACTGCGCGGCGCCGGCATTGTTGACCAGGGTGCCAATGTTGGCGTCCTCGCGCAGGCGCGCTTCAACTGCTGCCAGGTCAGCGGTCTGGGTCAGGTCGGCGGGGAGGATATCAATGCTGACGGCATGCTGTTCGCGCAGTCGGGCAGCGAGCGCTTCCAGGCGCGTGATGTCACGGGCGACCAGTACGAGGTCGTGGCCGCGTGCGGCAAAGCGTTCGGCGTAGGCGGCGCCAATGCCGGTCGAAGCGCCAGTGATCAGAACGGTGTTGGAAGTACTCATGGTGTGATGCTCTGTGAGTGCGAGGAGGTTTTATGATGTCGATCATAATCAAAGCTGTCAACGGTTTTGATTATGATCGACATCATAGTAATATGCCTATCTCGCACGCTGTCAGGACCACAGACATGAAGATCACCAAGGCGCAGTCACAGAGCAATCGGGCCCATATCGTCGCGACAGCTTCCGAGTTGTTTCGCGAGCGGGGTTTCGATGGGGTGGGCGTGGCCGAGTTGATGGCTGCGGCCGGTTTTACCCAAGGCGGCTTTTACAAGCACTTCGGTTCCAAGGCGGACTTGATGGCGGAAGCAGCCGCTAACAGCCTGGCGCAGTCACTGGCCGACAGCGCGGAGAGGGAGGTGGAGCAGTTTTTCGAGGTTTACCTGTCCAGGCAGCACCGCGACCATCGCGGCGGCGGATGCACATTGGCGGCGTTGTGTGCCGATGCCGCCCGTCAGTCGGACACGCTGAAGGCGACCTTTGCCGAGGGTTTGGAAAATACCCTGCAGGCCCTGGAGGCAAAGTACAACGCGGCTCATGACGGGCCAAAAGAAGACGTGCGGGCGAAAATGCTCGACAGCATGGCCCATGCCATCGGCGCAATCATGTTGTCGCGGGCGTGCCCGGATGATTCCGCCCTGGCCGATGAAGTGCTTGGGGTGTGCCGCAAGGAGATTACGGCATCACTGCCGTAATCCCGCGTGCATCACCTCATGCCGTTTCGGCCACGGGTACCTGAGTGGCCCCGGCCAATGCAGGCAGCACGCCGGCCCGCAGGTCGTTGCCGCTCGGCTGTTGATACAGGCTCAGCCCGAACTCCGGCAACACTGCCAATAGATAATCGAAGATATCGCCTTGGATCCGCTCGTAATCGCCCCACGCCGTGGTGCGGGTAAAGCAGTAGATCTCCAGCGGCACGCCCTGGGCGGTGGTTTGCATCTGGCGCACCATGCAGGTCATGTTCGGCTGGATGTCCGGGTGGCTTTGCAGGTACGCCAGGGCGTAGGCGCGGAAGGTGCCGAGGTTGGTCATGCGCCGACGGTTGGCCGACAGTTGCGCGCTGTGGCCCTGGGCCTCGTTCCAGGCCTTGAGTTCGGCCTGTTTGCGGCTGATGTAGCCGCTGAGCAAGTGCACCTGGGTCATGCGCACTTCTTCCTCATCGTTCAGGAAGCGTACGCCGCTGGCGTCGATGTACAGGCTGCGCTTGATACGGCGCCCACCGGAGGCCTGCATGCCACGCCAGTTCTTGAACGACTCGGACATCAGGCGCCAGGTGGGGATGGAGACGATGGTCTTGTCGAAGTTCTGCACCTTCACCGTGTGCAGCGTGATATCCACCACATCGCCATCGGCCCCGACCTGGGGCATTTCGATCCAGTCACCGACGCGCAGCATGTCGTTGCTGGTCAATTGCACACTGGCGACGAACGACAGCAGGGTGTCCTTGTACACCAACAGAATCACCGCCGACATCGCACCCAGGCCTGAGAGCAGCAACAGTGGCGAGCGGTCGATCAGGGTGGCGACGATGATGATCGCGCCGAACACGAACAGCACCATTTTCGCCAATTGCACATAGCCCTTGATCGAGCGGGTGCGTGCGTGTTCGGTGCGTGCGTAGATATCCAGCAGCGCGTTGAGCAGGGCACTCATGGCCAAAACCATGAACAGAATGCTGATCGCCAGGGCGACGTTGCCGATGAACAGGATGGCGGTCTTGCTCAGGTCCGGCACCAGGTACAGACCGAACTGGACCACCAGCGACGGCGTCATTTGCGCCAGGCGATGGAAGACTTTGTTATGCCGCAGGTCGTTCAGCCAGTGCAGGGCCGGCTGCCGGCCGAGCAATTTGACCGCGTGCAGGATGAGGTAACGGGCGACCCGTCCCACCACCAATGCCACCACCAGCAACACCAGCAAGCCGAGGCTGGAATGCAGGACCGGGTGTTCATCTAGGGCGCCCCAAAGGTCTTGGACGTTGAGCCAGAGCTGTTTGATATCCATGCGTGAACCGATTCTTCTGTAAGACAACACGGGGCGATTAGAGCATTTAAGTGCAACAAAGTTGACGCTCTGGACAAAATCGCTGACAAAAAAGCAGCTGATTAGCCCCGTTCGCGTAAAGAAACTCGGTTTGGGCGCCCGAAACCGGTAACCTATGCAGCTGATATTTGTATTTCTTCGAGGTAGCACCCGTGTTTTCCCAATTCGCCCTGCACGAACGCCTGCTTAAAGCCGTGGCCGAGCTTAAATTTGTCGAGCCTACGCCTGTGCAAGCAGCGGCCATCCCGCTCGCGCTGCAAGGGCGTGACCTGCGGGTGACGGCGCAAACCGGCAGCGGCAAGACCGCCGCTTTCGTCCTGCCGGTACTTAACCGCCTGATCGGCCCGGCCAAAGTGCGCGTCAGCATCAAGACCCTGATCCTGCTGCCGACCCGCGAGCTGGCCCAGCAGACCCTGAAGGAAGTCGAGCGCTTCTCGCAGTTCACCTTCATCAAGTCCGGCATCATTACCGGTGGCGAAGACTTCAAGGTCCAGGCCGCGATGTTGCGCAAGGTACCGGACATCCTGATCGGCACCCCAGGGCGCATGATCGAGCAGCTCAACGCTGGCAACCTCGACCTCAAGGAAGTCGAAGTGCTGGTGCTCGACGAAGCCGACCGCATGCTCGACATGGGCTTTGCCGATGATGTGCAACGTCTGGTCGGTGAGTGCGTCAACCGCCAGCAGACCATGCTGTTCTCCGCCACCACCGGTGGTTCGACCCTGCGCGACATGGTCGCCAAGGTGCTGAACAACCCTGAGCACTTGCAGGTCAACAACGTCAGCGACCTGAACGCCACCACGCGTCAGCAGATCGTCACCGCTGACCATAACGTGCACAAAGAACAGATCCTGAACTGGTTGTTGGCCAACGAGACCTACCAGAAGGCCATCGTGTTCACCAACACCCGTGCCGCCGCCGACCGTATCTACGGGCGCCTGGTTGCGCAGGAATACAAGGCGTTCGTGCTGCACGGCGAGAAAGACCAGAAGGACCGCAAGCTGGCCATCGACCGTCTCAAGGCGGGCGGCGTGAAGATTCTGGTGGCCACCGACGTCGCCGCGCGCGGCCTCGACGTCGACGGCCTGGACCTGGTGATCAACTTCGACATGCCCCGCAGCGGCGACGAATACGTGCACCGTATCGGCCGTACCGGACGGGCCGGCAACGATGGCCTGGCTATCTCGCTGATCTGCCACGGCGACTGGAACCTGATGTCGAGCATCGAACGCTACCTGAAGCAGTCGTTCGAGCGCCGCACCATCAAGGAAGTCAAAGGCACGTACACCGGGCCGAAGAAGGTCAAGGCGTCGGGCAAGGCCGTTGGCGTGAAGAAGAAAAAGACCGACGCCAAGGGCGACAAGAAGAAAACCGGCGCCAAGTCGCCGACCAAGCGCAAGATCGCCAACCGGCCGAAGACCGACAACCTGTCGCTCGTCAGCAAGGACGGCATGGCGCCGCTCAAGCGCCGCAAGCCAGAAGCACCGGCTGCCGAATAAGCAGGCGGGCCTAAAAAAACCGGACGATGTCCGGTTTTTTTTCGCCATCAGCGTCGCGCTGTGCTCAACGCTTCCCCGCAGCTTCTCTGAGCTCCTTGAGCCGCGCATCGATCAACTGGCACTTGTCGGGAAACTCGGCGCTTTCGGTATCCAGGTCCATCTTCTGTAACTGGTCATTCATCTCCTTGGCCTTGGTCGGGTTCTGCTCGGTGAGCTTGGACACTTCCTTGGCCAGTTCCTCCCGCTTGGTCGTGGCCTCCTCGGGCGTGCAGCCCCAGGCGGGCAGGGCGCTTATCAGCGTGGCGGCGAGAGTCAGCTTCATCAAGGTTTTCATGGTCGGACTTCCTTGGCAGTGATGTGCAGTTGAGGTGGCAAACCTCTGCAAAGTTCAGAGAAATGACGCCCGTCCGTTTGGTTGAACGGCCCGTGCCGGAACGTGTCACTCCCTAAGACGGGCTAACTCCATCGGCCTGCAGGAGGAATCAGGATGACGACTTACAATTGGGATCTGATCGAACGTCTGCTGCATGAAGTGCAGAACGGCGAGGGCAGCTTTGCCCCGCGCAAATACGCCGAACAGGAAGCGGCCGAGAAGGCGACGGCCGGCGAGGACACTGGCAACCTGGACGCGCTGAAGAAGACCGCTGCCGACTACGAGGCGCTGCTGTTCAAGCGTGGCTTTATTGAGTCTCGGCCTGAGGAAGAGGGCGGCAATGGCGAGAACTTCATCCTGACGGCGCTGGGGGCGCAATTGCTGGCGCTGATCGACAGTTCGATTCCGGGCAATGATCATCCGCGTCAGGTGTTGGATGAACAAGCGGATGCGCTTGATCCGGCAACGTTCGCGGAAGTGGCCTCAAAAGCCCAGATCGCCTGATCCTCTTATGCCCCCGGCGCCCCTGAGGGTGCCGGGTGAACCTGTCGAATCGGTAATCTGCCGCTAAGGTTGCTGACAGCCGGCGACTCCTAATCTGCTGCCATTCAACTCACGGACTTGAATCGGCATGCACTCCACAACCTCCAGACGCACATTCGTCAAAGGCCTGGCCGCAGGCGGCCTGTTGGGCGGGCTCGGGCTTTGGCGCCCCCCTGTGTGGGCACTGATCAGCCCCGGCCAGCCCACGGTGCTCGCCGGCAGCGAGTTTGACCTGTTTATTGACCAGACCCCGGTCAACCTGACAGGCCAACCGCGCACCGCGTTGACCGTCAACGGCAGCCTGCCCGGCCCGCTGTTACGCTGGCGGGAGGGCGACACCGTGACCCTGCGCGTGAAAAACCGCCTTGGCGAGCCCACTTCGATCCACTGGCACGGCATCCTGTTGCCATCGACCATGGACGGCGTGCCCGGCCTGAGCTTCAAGGGCATCGAACCGGGCGGCCTTTACGTTTACCAGTTCAAGGTCAAGCAGCACGGCACCTACTGGTACCACAGCCATTCCGGGCTTCAGGAGCAGCAGGGCGTGTACGGTCCGCTGGTTATCGATCCCAAGGAACCCGAGCCTTATAGCTACCAGCGCGATTACGTGGTGATGCTGTCGGACTGGACCGACGAAGACCCCGTCGCCCTGATGAAAACCCTCAAGAAGCAGTCCGATTACTACAACCTGCACAAACCCACCCTGGGCGATTTTATCCGGGATGTGGGCAAGCAGGGCTGGTCGGCCACGGCTGCCGACCGGCTGATGTGGGCGCAAATGAAGATGAACCCCACCGACCTTGCGGACGTCAGCGGCGAGACCTACACCTACTTGGTCAACGGCCAGCCGCCTGGACAGAACTGGACCGGAGTGTTCAAGGCGGGGGAAACGATTCGCCTGCGTTTTATCAATGGCTCGGCGATGACCTATTTTGATGTGCGCATTCCAGGGTTGAAAATGACCGTCATCGCCGCGGATGGTCAGCCGGTAAAGCCGGTAAGTGTCGACGAGTTCCGTATCGCCGTGGCGGAAACCTACGACGTGCTGGTCGAGCCTGTGGCAGAGGCTTACACGCTGTTTGCTCAGTCCATGGACCGCACAGGCTATGCCCGTGGCACCCTCGCCCGGCAGATGGGAGCGACCGCCTCAGTTCCACTGCTTGATCCGCGCCCGTGGCTGACCATGGAGGACATGGGCATGGGCGGCATGGACCACGGTGCCATGGCCGATATGCCGGGCATGGAAGGCATGGATCACAGTGCCATGGGCGCGATGGCGATGCAGAAACACCCCGCCAGCGAGCAGAACAACGCGCTGGTAGACATGCAGGCGATGAACCCGGTGCCCAAGCTGGACGACCCTGGAATCGGCCTGCGCCACAATGGCCGCCGGGTGCTCACCTATGCCGACCTGCGCAGTACCTTCGAAGACCCCGATGGCCGCGACCCCTCCCGCACCGTCGAATTGCATCTCACCGGGCATATGGAAAAGTTCGCCTGGTCGTTCAATGGCGTGAAGTTTTCCGATGCCGAGCCCTTGCAACTGACTTATGGCGAGCGCGTGCGGGTGGTGCTGGTCAACGACACCATGATGGCCCACCCGATTCACCTGCATGGCTTATGGAGCGACCTGGAGGACGAAAACGGCCAGTTCCTGGTGCGCAAACACACCATCGACATGCCACCGGGCTCCCGTCGCAGTTACCGCGTCACCGCCGATGCCTTGGGGCGCTGGGCCTATCACTGCCACCTGCTGTACCACATGGAAATGGGCATGTTCCGCGAGGTGCGCGTGCATGAATAAGGAAGCGAGCATGAACCGTTGCGTCTCGTCCCTTTGCATCGCTTTCGCCACGCTGGGGTTCGCCCCATGGGCGTTGGCGGCCGAGGATGAATTTCAGGGCATGAGCCCGGCGACGCCAGCGCTGACGCAAAGCCGTACGCCGATTCCGGCGCTGACCGACGCAGACCGTGCAGCGGTCTACAACGCGCCGGGAGGGCATCAGGTGCACGACAGCGGCGTCAACTCGATGCTACTGGTCAACCAGTTGGAATGGCAGGGTGGCGACGGCAACGCGCAGACTTGGGACATCAAGGGTTGGGTCGGCGGTGACATCGACCGGTTGTGGCTACGCAGTGAAGGCGAACGCAGCGCCGGCCGCACTGAAAGCGCCGAAGCCCAAGCGTTATGGGGGCACGCAATCAGCCCGTGGTGGGATGTGGTCGGCGGCGTGCGCCAGGACTTCAAGCCCGGTGCTAGCCAGAGCTGGGCGGCCTTTGGCCTACAAGGCATGGCGCTCTACAACTTCGAGGCCGAAGCCACGTTGTTTGTCGGCGAATCGGGGCATACCGCCGCACGCCTTGAGGGTGACTACGACATTCTGCTCACCAATCGCCTGATCCTGCAGCCGACCGCCGAACTCAACTTCTATGCGCAGAACGATCCGCAACGCGGCGTTGGTTCGGGCTTGGCGGAAAGTGAACTGGGCCTGCGCTTGCGCTACGAAGTTCGGCGCGAGTTTGCGCCTTATGTCGGTCTCAGCTGGAACCGCACTTATGGCCAGACCGCGCAATACGCACGGGACGAAGACGAAGACGTTAACCAACTGCACTGGGTGGTTGGCGTGCGCCTATGGTTCTGACCGCAAGCATCCATCAAGACTGTGCGCTTTTCAGGCATTTGAGCGCCTGGAAGTCGCTGCGGACCTTGTCGATTTTCTGGGTGAGTTTCACGCGCTGCGCTGGGGAGCTTTGGGCCATCACGTCCACGAGCAAGCCGCGCGCGGCGGCTTCGGTCTGTGCGTAGGCGGCGCGGTATTGCGGGGCCCACAGGCTTTCGCGGTCCACCAGCAGTTGCTGGATTTTCTGCGGGAAATCGGCATTGTGGCGTTGTTGCAGCGCCTCGATAAATTGCGCCTGCCAATGGGCGCGGTTGCCGATCCACGCTTGGTTTTGCGCGCCCAACTCGGCCGACCAGGCCGTGACGCGGTTTTGCTGGCCTGGGCTCAACGGGCCGATCCAGGCGTCCAGGCGCTTGCTCATACGCTCGGCGCGTTCCTTGATTTGTTGAGCCAGTGGTGGCTTGAGGTATTCGTCCTGGCGCTTGCGCAGGTCCTTGGCCAGAGCATCGCTCATGTCTTTGACCTGCTGATCGTCCAGGCCTTGCAGCAATTGCACAGCTGAGGGCGTGATTTCCCGAGCAATCTCGGCAATTGCCTGTTTGGCTTCGACAGTACGGGTTTGCAATGCGGCGTCGGTGACCTGGTTACTGTCGACCATCTGCTGCAGGCGGTCGAGCCAGTCCAGGTAGCCAGGCAATTGCGTGGTGCAGTGCCAGGCCAGGTGTTCCTTGAGGGTGTCGTTGAACCAGCTCTTTTGCCCGGCATTCATGTCCAGGTAGTCGTTGAGGGTCCAGGGGATGATCACGTCGAGGTTACGGTAGGCCAGGCCCACGCGATTGCAGCCGGCGAGCACCAGGCTCAGGGTCAGCAGTACCATCAGGAGTTTGAGCCGGCGCAACATGGGCAGGTCCTTGCATGGAGGGCGTTAATGCATGTGAACCTGCGCGGGGTGCGACAGTTCAGCCCATCAATAAAACGACCGCGCGGCCTTCAAGGTCAACAGCCCATCACATTGCGAGTTGTGTCCGGAGTAGGCCGAGCAGTCACTGCCGCTGAGGCTGGAGCCGCTGTAGATCAGGTCCAGGTCAATGCCTTTCCAGGCCCGGGAAAACTGCACCGACCAATCGCTGAAACTGCTGATGGCGCCGTTCTCTACCGAGACCGGTGTGCCCAGTTGATGGGTGGTGTACTTCATGCTGACGCCGATGCCGAAAGGCTGGGTACCGCCCAGGTCGGCAAACAGGGTACTGTCCTGGCGGTCGGGGTCGTTGCTGAAGGACACGCCAAAGCGGTTGCCCAACAGGTTCAGCCCGCCGTAGAACTCCTGGCTGTCGAGGGGGCTGACCTTGGGGTAGCTGTAGTGGATCAAGCCGACTTCGTAGCCCAGGGTCTGGTCGAACGGACGCTTGAAGCCCATGTAGGAGTCGACTTCAAGGTTATTGGCCGACGACAGGCCCATGTTTGGGGAAAACTGGCCGAAATACAGGCCGCTGTCGTGGGTAAGGTCCAGGCCACCGTGGAACGAGTCGCTGCCAGGGGCGGTCGGCTTGACCAGGCCCTGGGCCATGGTGCGGCTGGGGGTGGTGCCTAATTTCAGGTCGAAGTCACCCAGTTCACGCTGGAAGATATGCGCTTGGGCCAAAGGGCTGGCGACCAGGAGGCTGACCACGAAAATACAGCGTTTAAGCATGCTTCACTCCATGAAAAGCGAGGAGCAGTAACGGAAAGATTCAGGCGGATGCCCGTGCTAGACGTGTGCAAGGATACCGGCGAATGCCTGGCGTTGAGGCCCGTTCGTCGATTAGCTGCGTATTGAAGGTGTGAGGAGGGGGTTGCAACTCTAGTCCTAGCGCCTTGAAGGCAAGACGCTTAGGGACCAGATACAGTGCGAGGGTATGACTATTACTTCTTGCCCAGGCTGATCTGCTTGGACGGGCCGAAAGTCTGGCCGCTCACGCCCTTGGCAATTTGCTGGATTTCGCCGCCGGACTTGAGGAACGCAGCAATCTGGCTATTGATCGATTCGCTGGTTTCAACGGCGGGAGCTGGCTTTGCTTTGCTGTTGGATGCTTTTACACGCATGGCGGCCACTAACCTGTAGAAAATTAACTTGGCCAGGCATCGTACAGGAAATACTTGACAATTGCTTGGCAAATATCCCTCAGGATTAATATCCAGCGCTGGAAATAGCCGAAGTTCAACGCCGAAATAAAGCGCTAACTTACTGTTTTAGCTGGAAACCACAGGCCGGGTGGCCCGCTGATGGCCTGCTCAAAGTGAACCGAACGATCAGACGAGTGGGGCGCTGCCATTGGAACGCCATGCCAGCCCGCGATTTTTCAGGCGCGCGCGCGTGCAGGGCCCAACTCGGGTAGAATGCCGCCCACGCAATGAGGGTATTGGAAATGGCTTTAGTCGGGCGCTACAACAGCTTGCAAGTGGTCAAGCACACTAACTTTGGTTTGTACCTCGATGGTGCGCAAGATGGGGAAATCCTCTTGCCTAATCGGTATATCCCTAAAGATATTCCCAGTGAAGATGAAGACTGGCTCAACGTTTTCATTTATCTGGACAGCGATGACAAACTTATCGCCACCACCGAAAAACCCAAAGTTCAAGTCGGTGAATTCGCCAGTTTGAAAGTTGTGGAAGTCAACAGCATTGGCGTATTCCTTGATTGGGGTTTGCCCAAGGATCTGCTGCTGCCGTATTCGGAAGAAAAACGCCAGCTGACCGCAGGTGAGTATTGCGTGGTGCACGTCTACCTCGACAAGCACACCAAGCGCATCACCGCCACCGCTCGCCTTGACCGTTACCTGGACAAGACGCCAGCCAACTACCAGGTGGGCCAGGAAGTCGACCTGCTGGTGGCCGAAGCCACCGACATGGGCTTCAAGGCGATCATCAACAACAAGCACTGGGGCCTGATCCACAAGAACGAAGTGTTCAAGTTCCTGCGTCCGGGCAAGGAAGAGAAGGGTTTCATCAAAGAGATCCGCGCCGATGGCAACATCAGCCTGAGCCTGCAACCGGTGGGCCAGGAAGCGGCCTCCAGCCTGAACTCGAAGATCCTCGCCAAGTTGCGTGACAACAACGGCACCCTGCCGGTCAGCGACAAAAGCGACCCGGCGGTGATCAGCAACTTGTTCGGCGTGAGCAAGGGCAACTTCAAGAAGGCCATTGGTGCGCTCTACAAGCAAGGGCAGATCGTGATTCATGCGGACCGCATTGAACTAAGCTGAGTACAGGCTGCTCTCCTGTAGGAGCGAGCTTGCTCGCGAAAATATTCCAGGCGCAGTGTGGCGTCGGATGTACGTTTTTCGCGAGCAAGCTCGCTCCTACAGGGTTGTGTCATGTCGAAAAGAACGGTTTTTGCCTACCTCGGCACCTTGCTCGCCTTCCTGGTCCTCGACGGCCTCTGGCTTGGCGTGCTCATGGGCTCCACCTATAAATCCCTGCTCGGCACGCTGATGCTTGATCAGCCACGCCTGTTGCCTGCGATATTGTTCTATCTCCTGTATGTCCTCGGTTGCGTGGTGTTGGTGATCTTGCCCAGCGCCAGTTGGCAGCGCGCTGCGCGTTTGGGCGCCTTGCTTGGCTTGGTGGCCTATGGCACCTATGACCTGAGCAACTGGGCCACGCTTCAAGGCTGGTCCGCCGGGTTGGCGCTGATGGACATGGCGTGGGGCACGTGCCTAACCGCCATTTGCTGCACCGCTGGCCACTTGTGTGCAAATCGGCTGCGGCGGTAGAGGGCGGTTGATCAGTACTGAACCGGCTAATAACAACCCGGTACCGGCAGCGACCAACGCCGGTTGCAGGCCGCCACTGAGGTGGCTGCTGACCGACGCCAATAGTGGCCCGCTCAATTGGCCGACGGCGAAGCTGGCGGTCAGCAGCCCCGTGCTGCGTTGGTAGCCATGGGGTGCGACCTCCCTTAATCGCGCCATCACCAACTGCATGCAGGCCAAAAATGGCGCACCGCACAGCAACACGCCCAGCGCCAAGCCCCAGCCATTGCCCAGCAGGCAGGCAAATACCCCGGCCGCTTGCAGCCATAAAGTCGCCATCAGCCAGCGACGGGTGGTGTTCGGGTGCTTGCGGCGCAGGCTGGCCACCCCCACTCCCAGCGCGGCCGCCAGGCCAAAGCAGGGCCAGAACAGATCGGCCTGCCAGGCCCCGTTGAATTGAGCGCTGGCCATCTGCGACAGAAAAGTCGCGGGGATGATGTAGCCCAGGCCGTACAGGAAATAAATCCAGCACAGGTGCGCGATGCTGCCGTTGCTCCCCGCGCTGGAGATCTGGGTAACAGTGACGGCCGGCTTGGGTAAAAACGGCAGGATCGCCAGCAGCATCACCAGCGCTACCGTCCCGTAGAGCAACCACAGCGTGGCAGAGCTTTGCCCTAATAGGTTGGAAACCAACGCCAGCAGCCCCGTCAGCACAATCCCCAACCCCGGCCCTGCAAACACCAACGCACCCAGGCGCGGGCGGCCGGCGGCAATCGCCAGTGGCTGGCTCAGGCTGGTAATCATCACCAGGGCCCAGGCACTGGCGACCCCGGCGCCAAAGCGCAGCAACAAGTGCGGCCAGAACCCGTTAGCCCAGTAGGACGCCAGGGTCAGCAATACGCACAGCCACAAGCCGCCGTAGAGGCGCCCGCGCACATGCTGATGACTACGGGCAAAGATCGAGTCCACCGCGCCGACGAAATAACCCAGGTAATTGGCGGCAGCGAGCAGGCCGGCGCCGGTCAGGTCGATCTGGCCTTCACTGAGCAAATGCGGCATTTGCGGAGTCAGGGCGAAGCGGCCAATGCCCATGGCCATCATCAGGGCGACGGAGCTGGCGAGTAAACGAATCAGCGGGGACATGTTCAGGTTTCCTGCAAAGAAGCGAATGCCTTGCAGGCTAAGACGGATTGACTTTCTGTAAAATTGAATAATAGTGAGTAACTTGTTCAGTTTTGGAGAAAGTAATGGAGTTCAGTCAATTGCGCATTTTCCAGGCTGTGGCGGAAGAGGGCTCCATTACCCGTGCCGCCGAGCGCCTGCACCGCGTGCCGTCCAACCTGTCGACCCGGCTTAAACAAATGGAAGAGCAATTGGGTGTCGACCTGTTCGTGCGCGAGCGCCAGCGTTTGCAGCTTTCTCCGGCGGGCAAGGTACTGCTGGACTACAGCACTCGCCTGCTGGCGCTGCATGATGAAGCCCACGGCGCCGTACAAGGCGGGCAACCGGCCGGTGATTTCGTATTGGGCAGCATGTACAGCACCGCCGCAGTTCATTTGCCGAAGCTGCTGGCGCGCTATCACAAGACTTACCCCATGGTGAACCTTCAGGTGCAGTCGGCACCCAGTGGGGAGTTGCTGGAAGGGCTGATTACCGGGCGCCTGGACGCAGCCTTCGTCGACGGCCCGCTGACCATCACCACCCTGGATGGCGTACCGCTGTGCGAAGAGCGCCTGGTGCTGATTTGCGAGGCCGATCATCCGCCGGTGCGTGGCCCCCAGGATGTGGCGGGCCGTGCGGTGTTCACGTTCCGGCGCAGTTGCGCCTACCGCACGCGCCTGGAAACCTGGTTTTCCCATGAGCGAGTGGCGATGGGGCGGGCGATCGAGATCGAGTCCTACCAAGGCATGCTCGCTTGCGTGATCGCAGGTTCCGGCGTGGCGTTGATGTCTGAATCCATGCTCGCAAGCCTTCCCGGCAAGGACAGCGTGTCCGTTCATCCGCTGACCGGGCCTTTTGCCACTGCGACCACCTGGCTGATGTGGCGAAAGGGTATGCTCGGCGCTAACCTCAATGCATGGATCGACCTGCAGCAAGACGGCAACCCACTGTGCGTGCAAGACACTCGCGCGATTGCTTGAACGATCCGTCAGGATTCGGATCAATTCAGTAATAGTTCGTTGTGGTTTCCTTCAAGCATTACCTAGGACTTAGGGCTACTATCACTGTAGGAAACGGCGACAGAACTCACGCCGGCCAGCACTACCCTCAAAGGGGGCAATCATGAAAGAGAAAATCCAAAACTGGCTCCACGACCTTGGCGTTGCGTTGGGCTTGATCGAGCCTCCGCTGCAACCGGTGCCGATTCGCACGGATGACGAGCAACGTCGGCCCCGTCGCCGCTAAAGAATGTGGGAGCGGGCTTGCTCGCGAAAGCGGTGTATCAGCCAACGGAAAGGTTGAATGACACACCGCTTTCGCGAGCAAGCCCGCTCCCACAGTTGTATTGCACTAGGCGAAAAAAACGGGCGCGACCTCCGACGTCGCGCCCGCTGAAGAAAATATCCCCGTCCCTGTTATAGCTCAAACCACCGCAGCCGCCACCTTGGCCGGCCGACGCGACAGCAAACTCACCAGTACAAAGCTCACCAGCGCCACTGCCAGGCTGTAGTAGATCGGCGTGTTTGCATCCAGCCCATCCTTGAACATAAACACCAGCGCGGTCACAAAGCCCAGGCTCATGGACGTGATTGCGCCCGAGGTGGTCGCGCGCTTCCAGAAGATCGCGCCGATCAAGGGTACCAACATACCGCCCACCAACAGGTTATAGGCCAGCGTCAGGGCGCTGATCACATCGTTCACCACCAATGCGATACCCAGCACGGCAATGCCGGTCAACAGGGTGAACAGGCGGTTGATGCGCAGGCTCGACGCCTTGCCGCCGCGCAGGCGGGGCAGCAGGTCTTCGGTCAACACAGTGGAGGCGGCGAGCAGGCCGGCGCTGGCGGTGGACATCATGGCGGCCAGCGCGGCGGCGATGACCAGGCCGCGAATGCCGTCCGGCAGCGAAGCTTTGACGATCGCGGCGAAGGCATTGTTGACGTTGTCCAGGTCCGGGATCAGCACATGGGCAGCCATGCCGATCAGCGCACAGGCCAGGCCGTACAGGATGCAATAGAAGCCGGCGAAAGTGCCTGCGTACTGGGCGACCTTTTCGTCACGGGCGGTGAAGACCCGTTGCCAGATATCCTGGCCGATCAGGATGCCAAAGAAGTAGATCATGAAGTAGGTGATGATCGTGTCCCAGCCGATAGCGGTGAAGCTGAAGTTCGACGCCGGCAGTTTGGCCACCAGTTCATCCCAGCCACCGACGCGGTACAGGCAGATCGGCAACAGGATGAACATCAGGCCGACGGTCTTGATCACGAATTGCACAATATCAGTGAGGGTCAGCGACCACATGCCACCGATGGTCGAATACACCACCACCACGCCGCCGCCCACCAGTACCGACATCCAGAACGGCAGGTCAAACAGCACTTGCAGCACGGTGCCAATGGCCAGGATCGAGGTCACGCCGATCATCAGCGCGTAGGCCAGCATGATCACCGCGCTGGCCTGGCGGGCCATGGGGTTGTAGCGTTTTTCCAGGACCTGGGTGACGGTGAAGATTTTCAGCTTCAACAGCGGCTTGGCCAGGAACAGGTTCAGGGCAATGATGCCCGCGCCGAGCGCGGCGCACAGCCAGAAACCCGAAATACCATGCACATACCCCAGGCGCACGGTGCCAACGGTGGAGGCACCGCCCAGCACCGTAGCGGCCATGGTGCCCATGTACAGTGACGGGCCGAGGTTACGGCCGGCGACCAGGTAGTCTTCGTGGGTTTTGGCGCGACGCATGCCGTAGTAGCCGAGCACCAGCATGCCGGCGGCGTAGATGAGTACGACGAATAAATCCAAAGCCATGACGGCGGTTCTCCGATTATATTTTTTATGGGCGATCAGGCGGCAGCTGGCTCGGTAAACACGCGAGCGAAAGTCAGGTACATCGTTGTCGGGGATCTGTGCGATCCCCTTGGTTCTGAGTGTGAAGACGCGGTTTTTATTGTTCTCAGCGCATTCGCCTTATCAGCGATGCGCGACGCCAGGCAGTACGCAGAGCATCTCGTACAGCAAGTTGGCGCCCAGCAACGAGGTATTGCCGGTGGTGTCGTAAGGCGGCGAAACTTCTACCAGGTCGCAACCAATCAGATCGAGGCCCTGGCAGCCACGGATGATTTCGATGGCCTGGATGGTGGTCAGCCCGCCGATTTCAGGGGTGCCGGTGCCGGGCGCCCAGGCGGGGTCGATGCCGTCGATGTCAAAGCTCAGATACACCGGGCCGCCGCCGACTTTTTCCCGCACTTCGGCCATCAGCGGCGCGAGGGAGTGATGCCAGCATTCTTCGGCCTGGACCACACGGAAGCCTTGCTTGCGGCTCCAGTTGAAGTCTTCGGCGGTATACCCCTGGGCGCGCAGGCCGATCTGCACCACGCGGTCGCAATCGAGCAAGCCCTCTTCCACGGCGCGGCGGAAGGTGGTGCCGTGGGCAATTTTCTCGCCGAACATATGGTCGTTGACGTCGGCGTGGGCGTCGATGTGCACCAGCCCGACCTTGCCATGTTTTTTGTGGATCGCCCGCAGGATCGGCAGGGTGATGGTGTGGTCGCCACCCAGGGTCAGGGGGATGACGTTGTGCTCGAGGATCTCGTCGTAGGCTTCTTCGATGATGCGCACCGCGTCGAGCAGGTTAAAGGTATTGATCGCCACGTCGCCGATATCGGCCACCGACAATGAGTCGAAGGGGGCAGCGCCGGTGGCCATGTTATAGGGGCGGATCATCACCGACTCGGCACGGATTTCCCGTGGGCCGAAGCGCGTACCGGCGCGCAGCGAGGTGCCGATATCCAGAGGCACGCCGACGAAGGCGGCGTCCAGGCCCTTGGCGGTTTGCAGGTGGGGAAGGCGCATCATGGTGGCGATGCCGGCGAAGCGCGGCATTTCGTTGCCGCCCAGTGGTTGGTGGAAAATCTTGTCCACGGGATTGCCTCATCGTTGTTTTGTTTATTGATGGCCGATTCTGCGAAAAGCCTGGCTTAGGAAGAATCGGCAGAGGCAAATACTTAGTTCAGATTTTTCTAAACTAAAGCCTGGGGTAAACTCCATGGTCTCTGTAGGAGCGAGCTTGCTCGCGAAAAACGTCAACGATGATGCGCACATCCGGAATGTACGCGGCGTTCTCAGGTTTTTCGCGAGCAAGCTCGCTCCTACAGTTGATCGTTCCCACGCTCTGCGTGGGGATGCATCCTGTGATGCTCTGCGTCACGCTTCATTGGAGCCCCCATGGCCAACGCCTTGCCCGACCTGAAACTCCTGCGCATCTTCGTCAGCGTCGTGCGCCACCAAGGGTTTGCCAACGCCCAGCACGAGCTCAACCTGTCGACGTCGGCCATCAGCACCTACATGAGCCAACTCGAGTCAGCCTTGGGCCTGGTGCTGTGCCATCGTGGCCGTGGCGGCTTCAGCCTGACCAGCAAGGGCGAGCTGTTTCATCAGGAAACCCTGCGCCTGTTGGGCGAACTCGAAGGTTTCGAGCAATACGCCGCTGCGTTGAAAGGCGAATTGCGCGGCACCCTCAAGCTCGGGGTGCTCGACTCCACCGTCAGCGACAAGGCCTTGCCGTTCGCCGAAGTGATTGGCGCCTACAGCCTGGAGCACCCGGCAGTGCATTTACACCTGTCGGTGATGAGCCCCTACGAATTGCAACTGGGGGTCCAGGACAATCGCCTGGACCTGGCCATCGGTGCGTTCTCCAACCGTATGAGCGGGCTGGTCTACATGCCGCTGTACCGCGAACAGCACTGGTTGTATTGCAGCAACCGGCACCCATTGTTCAACGAGCGGCGCATCCCGGAACAAGTGATCACCCAGCAACGCATGGTCGGGCGAGGTTACTGGAGCCAGGCCGAGCTGGCGCGCCACGGCTTCAAGCACAGCGCTGCCACGGTGGAAAGTATGGAGGCGCAACTGATTCTGGTGCTGTCGGGCGCTTATATTGGCTACCTGCCCGAACACTACGCCCAGGCCTGGGCTGACAAGGGCGACCTGCGCGTTTTGCTGCCGGCCACCTTCGGCTACCAGGCGCCGTTTTCGCTGATCATGCGCCGTGGCCGCAGCCGCGAGCCCCTGATCCAGACCTTCCGCGATTTGCTCAAGACCCAGCTCAACCAGGCCTGAACACACCATGTCCCGACCCCATTGCCCGCGCTGCCTGCGCCCGACCACGCACTGCCTGTGTGCGCTGATCCCCCACCTCGACAGCCGCACCCGCGTGTTGGTGTTGCAGCACCCGAGCGAGGTCGGCCATGCGCTCAATACTGCGCGGCTGGCGGCGTTGGGCCTGAACAACGCGCAGTTGGTGGTGGGGGAGGTGTTTGATGACCTGGCGACGCTATTGAACCCGCCTGGCTATCGGGCACGCCTGTTGTTTCCGGCGGATGAAGCCGAGCCGCTGCACGCCTACGCACCTGACGATCAGCCACTGCTGTTGGTGGTTCCCGATGGCACCTGGCGCAAGGCGCGCAAACTGCTGCACCTCAACCCCTTGCTGGCGGCGTTGCCCCGGGTGACATTGGCCGAAGGCGGCGTTTCCCGCTATCGCTTGCGCAAGGCGCCGGGGCCTGGCGCCTTGTCGACGGTCGAAGCAATCACGCAAGCGTTGCAGGTATTGGAAGCGCCGACGTCGTTTGAGCCACTGCTCAAACCCTTTGAAGCGCTGATCGAAGGGCAGATTGCTGCGATGGGCGATGAAGTATTCCAGCGCAACCATGGCGACCCGACATAAACCCGGCTTATGCCTTTAAGCCATAAGCACCACACTTTGCGTGATATGGCCCGCCGGCCTTTCCCGGTATGATGTGCGCCCCGCAGTCTGGATTGCGAATACGCCATGACCTTGCAGTACCCAACAATCGCCGATTGTGTCGGCAACACGCCCCTGGTCCGCTTGCAACGCATGGCGGGTGAAACCAGCAATACCCTGTTGCTCAAACTCGAGGGCAACAACCCGGCCGGCTCCGTCAAAGACCGCCCGGCACTGTCGATGATCGCCCGCGCCGAGTTGCGTGGGCAGATCAAACCCGGCGACACCCTGATCGAAGCCACCTCCGGTAACACCGGGATCGCCCTGGCCATGGCCGCAGCGATCAAGGGTTACAAGATGGTGCTGATCATGCCCGACAACGGCAGTGCCGAGCGCAAGGCGGCGATGACCGCCTATGGTGCCCAACTGATCCTGGTGACTCAGGAAGAAGGCATGGAAGGCGCCCGCGATCTTGCCGAGCGCATGGCCGCCGAAGGCCGTGGCGTGGTGCTCAATCAGTTCGCCAACGGCGACAACCCCGAGGCGCACTACACCAGCACCGGCCCGGAGATCTGGCGCCAGACCCAGGGCACCATCACCCACTTCGTCAGCTCCATGGGCACCACCGGTACCATCATGGGCAACTCGCGCTACCTCAAGGAGCAGAACCCAGCGATTCAGATCGTCGGCCTGCAACCGATGGAAGGCGCGGCCATCCCGGGTATTCGTCGTTGGCCCGAAGAATATTTGCCGAAGATCTACAACGCCACGCGGGTAGACCGCATCATCGACATGGCCCAGCGCGAAGCCGAAGACACCACGCGCCGCCTGGCCCGTGAAGAAGGCATCTTCTGCGGCGTGTCCTCCGGTGGCGCCGTGGCCGGTATGTTGCGCTTGTCCAAAGAAGTGGAAAACGCGGTGATCGTCGCGATCATCTGTGACCGAGGCGACCGTTACCTGTCGACCGGCATTTTCGACGAACCCAACTGATGGCCAAGCACGAGAGAGGCTTGCGCTTCCAGCCAACGGGCGGCAGCCGGGCCCCGCAGATCCCGGTGGGCAAGAAACAACGCCTGACCATCGAGCGCCTGGCCAATGATGGCCGAGGCATCGTGTTCTTTGAAGGCCGCACCTGGTTTGTGAATGGTGCGTTGGCCGGCGAAGAGGTGGAAGCACGGTTGTTGGGCGCCCATGGCAAAGTGGTCGAGGCGCGCACCGAGCGGGTGTTCCAGGCGAGTGAGCTGCGGCGCCCTGCGCCCTGCGCTCATGTTGGCCGCTGTGGCGGCTGCAGCGTGCAGCATCTGCCTCACGACCAGCAACTTGCCCTGAAACAGCGCATGCTCGCCGAGCAACTGTCGCGGGTGGCAGGTGTCGAACCGCAAGAGTGGGCCGCGCCGTTGAGCGGGCCGGAGTTCGGTTATCGGCGCCGCGCCCGCGTAGCCGTGCGTTGGGACGCCAAGGCGAAGCAACTCGAAGTGGGTTTTCGCGCCGTGGCCAGTCAGGACATCGTCGCTATCGATGATTGCCCGGTGCTGGTACAGGCCTTGCAACCGATCATGCAGCGTTTGCCAACGATGCTGCGTCGCTTGAGCAAACCGCAGGGGTTGGGGCATGTCGAGTTGTTCAGCGGCTCGTCCATCGCCGTGTTGCTGCGGCATATGGCGCCGTTGTCCGAGACTGACCTGCAGATCCTCAAGGAATTCTGCACCTTCCATGACGCCCAATTGTGGCTGCACGGGGAAGGGCAGCCGGAGCCCGTCGAGCCGGGTCAGGCCCTGGGCTTCCGTTTGGAGGCGTGGGATCTGGAGCTGGCGTACCGTCCGGGCGACTTTGTGCAGGTCAACGCCGGGGTCAATCAGGCGATGGTCGCCCAAGCGCTGCAATGGCTGGCGCCACAAGCCGACGAACGGGTACTGGACCTGTTTTGCGGCCTGGGCAATTTCGCCCTGCCACTGGCTCGCCACGTACGCGAAGTGGTGGCGGTGGAGGGCGTACAGGCCATGGTGGACCGTGCGGCCCTCAATGCCGTCAGCAACCATTTGCATAACGCACAGTTTTTTCAGGCCGATTTGTCCCAGCCTTTGACCGACGCAGAATGGGCCAAACAGGGCTTTTCTGCGGTACTCTTGGACCCACCCCGCGATGGTGCCCTGGAGGTTGTGCGCAAACTCGCCGCCTTGGGGGCCAAGCGCCTGGTGTATGTGTCCTGCAACCCAGCCACGCTGGCGCGGGACACGGTTGAGTTGGTCAAGCAAGGCTACCGGCTAAAGCGTGCCGGGATCCTCGACATGTTTCCGCAGACCGCGCATGTCGAGGCCATGGCGTTATTTGAAGCGGGCTAGGATGCCCGTTTAATCCGACTGGCCTGCGTTCTCCAGGGCCTGAACACTGCCACGGAGCTCGCAGTAAAGTCGGCGATGATTTTGGCGCATCGAAGGTGCGTCGTAGGGAAGGTAAGCAAGATGGTACAGGTGAGAGCACACCAGCCGATCAACACCGACGGCAGTATCAATCTCGAGGCATGGCTGGATCATGCCGTCAGTGTCGACCCGGCACTGGACCGTGAAGCCTTGAAAGCAGCCTGCGAGTTCGCTCGTGAGTCTGAACAGCAAGACAATGCGGCCAAGAACCTGTGGGCCGAAGGCACCTCAAGTTTTCGCACTGGCCTGGAAATCGCCGAGATCCTGGCCGATCTCAAGCTGGACCAGGATTCGCTGATCGCCGCCGTGCTCTATCGCGGCGTACGCGAAGGGCATATTCCGTTGGCCACCGTTGGCCAGCGTTTCGGTTCGGTGGTGGCCAAGCTGATCGACGGCGTGCTGCGCATGGCGGCCATTAGCGCCAGCCTCAGCCCGCGGCAGTCGATGGTGCTGGGCACCCAGGGCCAGGTAGAGAACCTGCGCAAAATGCTGGTAGCGATGGTCGACGACGTACGCGTCGCCCTGATCAAGCTGGCCGAGCGTACCTGCGCGATCCGTGCGGTGAAGACCGCCGATGACGAAAAGCGCAACCGTGTGGCCCGCGAAGTCTTCGACATCTACGCGCCGCTGGCCCATCGCCTGGGCATCGGCCATATCAAGTGGGAGCTGGAGGATTTGTCCTTCCGCTACCTGGAACCTGACCAGTACAAACAGATCGCCACGCTGCTGCATGAGCGGCGCCTGGACCGCGAGCGCTTTATCAGCGACGTGATGGGCCAGTTGCGTTCGGAGCTGCAGGCCACCGGCGTGGACGCGGACATCAGCGGCCGCGCCAAGCACATCTATTCCATCTGGCGCAAAATGCAGCGCAAGGGCCTGGCCTTCAGCCAGATCTACGACGTGCGTGCGGTGCGCGTGCTGGTGCCGGAAATGCGCGACTGCTACACCGCGCTGGGTATCGTCCACACCCTGTGGCGCCACATCCCCAAGGAATTTGACGACTATATCGCCAACCCCAAGGAAAACGGCTACCGCTCGCTGCACACCGCCGTGATCGGCCCTGAAGGCAAGGTGCTGGAAGTGCAGATCCGCACCCACGCCATGCACGAAGAGGCCGAGCTGGGGGTGTGCGCGCACTGGCGCTACAAGGGCACCGACGTCAAGGCCGGGTCCAACCAGTACGAAGAGAAGATCTCCTGGCTGCGCCAAGTGCTGGAATGGCACGAAGAACTCGGCGACATCGGCGGCCTGGCCGAGCAACTGCGGGTGGATATCGAGCCGGACCGGGTCTATATCTTCACGCCTGACGGCCACGCCATCGACTTGCCCAAGGGCGCCACGCCGCTGGACTTTGCCTACCGCGTGCACACCGAAATCGGGCATAACTGCCGCGGCGCCAAGATCAACGGGCGCATCGTGCCGCTCAACTACAGCCTGCAAACCGGTGAACAGGTCGAGATCATCACCAGCAAGCACGGTACGCCGAGCCGCGACTGGCTGAACCCGAACCTGGGTTACATCACCACTTCGCGGGCGCGGGCGAAGATCGTCCACTGGTTCAAGCTACAGGCGCGTGACCAGAACGTCGCCGCCGGCAAGACCTTGCTTGAACGCGAACTGGCGCGCCTGGGCCTGCCTCAGGTGGACTTCGACAAGCTGGCCGAAAAGGCCAACATGAAGATCGCCGAAGACATGTTTGCCGCCCTCGGCGCGGGCGACCTGCGCCTGGCGCAACTGGTCAACCTGGCCCAGCAACTGGTCGAGCCTGAGCGCGGCAACGAACAGCTGGAGCTGATCCCGCGCAAAGCCACTGGCTACAAGCCGGGCAAGCGTGGCGATATCCAGATCCAGGGCGTGGGCAACCTGATGACGCAAATGGCCGGCTGCTGCCAGCCGTTGCCGGGCGACGCCATTGTCGGCTACATCACCCAGGGCCGTGGCGTGAGCATTCACCGCCAGGACTGCGCCTCGGTGCTGCAGTTGGGCGGGCGCGAACCGGAGCGGATCATCCAGGTCAGCTGGGGGCCGGTGCCGGTGCTCACGTATCCGGTGGACATTATCATCCGTGCCTACGACCGTTCCGGCTTGCTGCGTGACGTCTCGCAAGTGCTGCTCAACGAGCGGATCAACGTGCTGGCGGTCAACACCCGTTCGAACAAGGAAGACAACACTGCGTTGATGTCCCTGACCATCGAGATTCCGGGGTTGGACGCACTGGGACGGTTGCTGGGGCGGATTTCCCAGTTGCCGAACATCATCGAAACCCGGCGCAACCGCACCCCATGAATAGCTGGATGGGCGCGAACTGAATTGTGTTAGCTGCTTCATGTGGGAGCTGGCTTGCCTGCGATAGCATCACCTCGGTTTAACTGAAGCACCGAGTCGCGAGCATCGCAGGCAAGCCAGCTCCCACATTGGATTTTCAGCGGAAAGAGATACGATGTATTCACTCGAAGACCTGCTGCACCTGATGAGCCGCCTGCGCGACCCGCAATACGGCTGCCCGTGGGACATCAAGCAAACCTACGCGACCATCGTCCCGCACACGCTGGAGGAGGCCTATGAAGTGGCCGACGCCATCGAGCGCGGCGATTTCGATCACCTGCAAGGTGAGTTGGGCGACCTGCTGTTCCAAGTGGTGTATTACAGCCAACTGGCGCGGGAAGAAGGGCGCTTCGAATTTGCCGGCGTGATCGACGGCATCACCCGTAAGTTGATTCGCCGGCATCCTCACGTGTTCCCAACCGGCGACCTGTACGCACCGCTGGATATCCCGCAGTTGAGCGAAGAACAGGTCAAGGAACGCTGGGAGCAGATCAAAGCTGAGGAGCGCGCAGAAAAGTCCGACGCTCCCGAGCAACTCTCCCTGCTCGATGATGTGCCCACCGCCTTACCGTCGTTATCCCGTGCGGCCAAATTACAAAAGCGCGCCAGCCAGGTCGGTTTCGACTGGCCGTCCGCGTTGCCGGTGGTGGATAACGTGCGCGAAGAGTTGGACGAAGTGCTCGAAGCCATGGCCGATAACGACTCGGCAGCCATCGCCGATGAAGTCGGCGACCTGCTGTTTGCCGCGGTCAACCTGGCCCGTCACCTCAAGGTCGACCCGGAAACCGCCTTGCGCGGTGCCAATGCCAAGTTCGAACGACGTTTCCGATTTATCGAACAGGCATTGCGCGATACGCACCAACCCATAGAAGATTGCACCCTCGAAGAGTTGGACGCCCTGTGGGGCGAAGCCAAACGCCAGGAAAAGAATGTGTCCAGCTGCGGTTGAGCAGCTGCCTAAGTGAGTAAGCACCATGAGCCTTTCCCTTCGCGACCAGTTGCTCAAAGCAGGTCTGGTCAACCAAAAGCAGGCCAAACAGGTCGGCAAAGAGAAGCAGAAACAGCAGCGCCTGGTCCACAAGGGCCAGGCCGAAGTCGATGATACTCAGGCGCGCCTGGCCGCTGAGGCACACGCCGAGAAGGTCAAGCGTGACCAGGAGCTGAACCGTCAGCAGCAGGAAAAAGCCGAGGCCAAGGCGCGTACCGCCCAGGTCAAGCAACTGATCGAGACCTCGCGCCTGCCCAAGCTGACCACCGAGGACTACTACAACTTCGTCGATGACAAGAAGGTCAAGCGCCTGTCGGTCAACACGCTGATGCGCAACAAGCTGAGCAACGGCTCCCTGGCGATCGTGCACCACGGTGGCGGCTACGAGGTGATCCCGCGCGAAGCGGCGCTCAAAATCCAGGAGCGTGCTCCGGAGCGTATCGTGCAGCTCAACATCCTCACCGAAAGCCAGGTGCCGGATGAAGACGATCCGTACGCCGCTTACCAGATCCCTGATGATCTGATGTGGTAAGCCGCTAGAAACGACAAACCCCGCCAAACGGCGGGGTTTGTGTTTTAAGCGTGCAGCCTGTTACCAATCCACTGCGTAACTCAGGCTGAAGGTACGACCTTCGGCATTCGGGTACGGTGCGCGGGCGTTGGCCTGGGCGAACATGTTCTGGTAGTTGCGGTTCGTGAGGTTGTACACCGCACCTTCGAGGCGGCCTACCGGTAGCCTTACCGAGCCCAGCAAGTCGACCAGGGTGTAGCCCTGGATATCGCGGCCGTTGTTGTCTTTGGCCGCCGCGTCATAATTGGCCAGGCGCATACCCTGCAAGCGCAGGCTGTAGTCGTCACGCTCATAGCCGACAAAGGCTGTGGTCTTGGCGGGGGAGATGCGGGTGGCAGGCAGGTCGATCCACTTGCCGTTCTGCTGGGTCTCGCCTTTGGCGTAAGCGTAAGTACCGCCGACGGACCATTGGTCGCTGATGTTATAGGTCAGGCCGGTTTCGACGCCACGTACGCGTTCTTTCTGATTGATCAGGCGCAGCACACGATCATTGGCATCATAGAACTGCGTGACATCCGAGGTGTTTTCGTACGCGGTGACACTGGCCTGCCACTTGTCCCAGTCGCCACGCCAGCCCAGCTCGTAACTGTCGACCTTCAAGGCCTGGGCATTGAGGTCCTGGATATCGTATTTGCTGTTCACGTCACGCAGGAAGCGCTGGATATCCGGTAGGGAAAAGCCCTGGCTGAAGTTGACGAACACATCCTGGTTGTCGGTCAGGTGGTACACCGCACCGAGGTTATACAGCGTGTCATCGTATTTGAGCGTGCCGCCGGGCAGTGTCGCGCGGTTGCCGGTCTGGACGATTTCGCCATACGCGATGCTGTCGGAGACTTTACTCTCAATCCATTCGCGACGTACGCCACCGCGCAAGGTCCAGTTGTCGATGTCGTAGGAGAGCTGGCCAAAGATGGCTTTGGTGGTGGTCTCGATATCTGGACCCAGTTCGAACGTGGTACCGGTTTTCGTGTAGGTCAGGCCATTGACCCGGTATTGGTCGCCACGCTGGCGTGAGGTTTCATGGTCGTAGTCCGCGCCCCATACCAGGTTGCCCGTTGCCGGGCCGATGTCCGGCATCTGGGTCTCGATCGCCGCACGCAGGCCGTAGACGTCCTGCACGCTGTTGTTATCTGACACGCCTGCCCGGCCTCGGGACAGGTCTGGAAAGAACAGGGCGTCGGCCCGCCGCCAGTAGCTTTCGATCTGCAGGCCCTGGCCGTAGAAATCCTTGTCGGCGTAGTTGAGGTTGACCGCCTGGTTGTGGGTGTAGGGTTGGTCGCCTAGGTCCAGGCCTTTTACGGCGACTGCGTTGCTGGTGATGCGGGGGTTCTTGGTGTAGCGGGTGTCTTGTTCGTCCTTGTAGTCTTGCAGCGACAGGCTGATCTTCTTGTCGTCATCAAGCTCATAGCCGAAGCGACCTTGCAGGTCGTAGGTATCGGTGTCCATGTTGCTGCCCTGGGACGTGTCCTGGGGAATGCGCTTGCCATTACCGTCGAACTGATCGTTGCGCTGCACGGTGTTGCCCGAGAGGTACCAGTCCACCGGGCCCTTGCGCCCGGTGGCGCTTTGGAACGCCTGGTAAGCGAACCCCTTGTGGCTGAGGTTGTTACCGGCGGTCATGCCGATCTTGCTGCTGAACGCCAGGTCTTCACCTTGGTTGCGTTTGGTGATGATGTTGATGATGCCGCCCGATGCGCCTGCGCCGTAGACACTGCTGGCACCGGAGATCACTTCGATACGCTCGATGCTTTCCGGTGCCACGCTGTTGAGCTGGCGGAAGTTATCGCGCGTGGCGTTTTGTGAAACCCCATCGATCAGGATCAGGGTATTACGCCCGCGAAGCGTCTGGCCGAAGTTGCTCATGCCGCCGCTGGAAGGGGCAATGCCAGGCACCAGTTGGCCGAGGATATCGGCGACCCGACGTCCTGCCCCGGTCTGCTGGCGGATTTGCGCTTCATTGATCACCTGCACTGAGCCTGGAATCTGCGCAATGCTGGTTTCGCTGCGCGTGGCCGATACGACTGTTGCCTGTAATTGCAGGCTGGTCGGGGCTGCCTGTGTCTGTTCTGTCTGATCGGCCCAGGCGGGCGCACTCATCGAGCCGAGAAGCGGCAGCAGAACGGCCAATTGCGATTTATTCATGGGTTTGTCTCAGAGTTATTAGAAGTATTGACAGAAAAATCGGGTGTCTCAGGCGCTCGCGTATATGAACGGATCGCGCGGATACTCACTGCGGCCAATGCATAGGTCAGTGCGACCAGCCAGAAGCTGTGCGCCAGGCCCACCCACCCCATGCCGATACCGCCTATCAAGGCGCCGCACAGCGCACCTGCTTTGGCGGCGCTGTTACCCATGCCCAGGGCAAAACCCTGCTGGCTGGACGCGACGGTATTGGCGATCAGCGTGTAGGCCACGGGCAGCAAAGCTCCCTGCCACACGCCCCACAGCAACCGGCTGGCGATGAACCCCAACCATTCACTGGCCAGCGCCGTGCAGGCCAGCGTGAGGGCGCAGGCCCAGGTGACCCATTCGATGATGCGCAGCGTATGTGCTGGCTGATGTCGATCGAACAGGCGGCCCCATAACGGCGCAGACAGTGCCAGGGTCAAGGCGCTGGCGCCATAGCTGGCGCCGATCAGCCACGCGGGCGCCTGCAAAACCTCGGCAACATATAAAGCGTAAAACGGTTGCGGCATCATCCTGGCTGCCTGGATCAATACGATGATTCCCAACATCGCGCCAAGCCAGCCTTTGGGCAGTGCGACAGGCTTCGATGGGCGGGCAGGTCTGGATCGTGGTGAGTCGCTGGGCAAGAACGCGCTGATTATCGCGCACAACAGGCAGACGGCGGTGGCGCTGTAGCACAGCAATGCGAAACCGGATATGTCCATGAGCCAGCCGCCCAATACCGGCCCGGCCAGGGAGCCTACGGCAGTGGCTGATTGCAGCCTGGCAAGAATGTGACCCCGTCCGCCGTCGCCGCAGCAGGCCAGTGCGTAGGCTTGGGCAGCTGCAATGAAGCCGGCCAACGCACCTTGCACCACGCGGATGACCACCAGCCACCACGGATCAGGCGTTATCGCAGCCAGCGCCTGACACACCGCCAGTGCCAGCAACGCGCGGATGATCATGGGCTTATGGCCGGTACGGTCGCCCAGCTTCCCCCACATGGGCGTGAGGATCATCGCTGCCATCATCGGCCCGGCATACACCAGCGAAGACAGCAGGCCGGTGTACTGAGCATTGGCAACGCCCAACAGCGTCTGGATTTGCAGCGGCCAGAACGGTCCGCTCATTTCCATCGCCCCCATCGACACCAACTGAATCACCACCAGCAGCCGCAGCGCTGTGTTGTTAGTCGGCATTGGCGGCCGCGCTCAACGGGTTGGGCAGGCGCCCGACGATATCGGCATGACTCTCCAGCAGACGCATGCGCATGAACGACTTGGCCGGCCACGCGTGCTCCAGCAGTGCTTCGCGCTCGGTGGCCCAGCGCTGCGGATCAACCTGCGAGCGCAGGTCGTCAAAACACTGGCTGACCTGAGCCGACAGTTCATTCCAGAGCAGCGCCTGGGGGATGTCGAAGTGGCGCGCGGCAAGCAGGATGAGCTCGCCCAGATGGCACATGAATACGGTGTGCAGCAGCTTGTCCCTTACGAAACCTGCGTCGTCGTACAGCGTCATCTTCGGGTCGTGCAGTTCAATGTCCAGGCCGTGGGCGTGCAAGGTTTTGCGGTCGATACGGATATCGCCGAAATCGCGTAACAGCAGGCGGCTCAATTGCCCGTCTGCGGCCATGACCATAAAGGAGTTCTGCTGATGGGCCTCGAATGCAACGCCGTAGCGCAAATACATGCCCAGCAGCGCCGGCACACTGATCGCCGCGTACTCATGGAAGAAGGCGAGCATGGCCGCCGCGTCATCCTTGCCTTGGCTCAGGCGCACCCATTGGCGCAGCAGCGGCTGGCCGTGTTGATCAATGGCAAACAGGCTGCCCACCGGCACGGCCATTTCCCCGGGCTGGAGCTGGCTATGGGGATTGTCGCGATAGAGCACCGCCAGGTGGCGGGAGTGCTCGTCATTGGCCGGCTGTGGCTTGAAATGCACACCGATACGCTCGGGAACGATGCTGAGGATTTTCTGAATCGCAGGCTCGCGCTCCAGAATGGCCAGCAGCAAATGGCTGATCCGTGGGCCCATGCGCGCTGAGCGCGGTGAGACGGTGCGCTGCACGCTGGTCAGTCGCAGCGACACGGGCAGTTTGACCATAGGCGCATCGCAACGCCCTTCAGGCAATACGGTTCTGAATGACATGGTGGGGTGGGCGGTAAACGCGACGATATCGGTCAGCACCAGCAGTTTGTCGCCGATTTCGTTGGCGAACAGTTGGGGCAGTTCCTGGCGTGCCTGCCAAGGGTGGGAGGGCAATGGCAGATAATCGCCTGCCTGAAGGCCCTGTGCTTGCAGGACTGCGGTCAATTGCTGTGCCGCTTGCGGGAAGTGCTCGCTCCACCACTGCCAGTAATCGGCGGTACCGGCCAACTTTTCGACATGGGCAAATTGGCGATGCAGCGCGCACAGCAATACCGGAAAGCGTGCTTCGAATTCCGGCGAGTAGTCGATGACTTGCTCGGTATTCAGGCCTAGCTTGGTCTTGTAGTTGGGGTGCCATGGGTGACCCAGTGTTCCCCATTGTTCAAGCACGGAAGTCGGGTTGATAACGCTCGGGCTGTTCTTGAGGTGACTGAGGAGATTGTCTTGATACACCGGTTCCATTGACGCATGCAGCTTGAGCGTCCATTGCTCATGGAAGGCCAGGCACAAGGTGTCGTTGATGAAGCTGTCGTCGATCTCGACGTTGAGGCGGTTGAGCACTTCCCGGTCAGCAGGCGACTCAAGGCTGGCGTTAAGTAACGTCAACAATTGTGAGGGGAATTGGATTTTCTGTTCGGGCTGGCTTTCGCGCAACAGGATGACTTCGCCGCGCAGGTCCCAGCTTGCCATGCGGCCAGGACGCAAATGTTCGAAACGTAGTCGGGCTTGGCAAGGCAGTGTCAGCGAGCATTGCCCATGTTCGTCATAAATGAGCGTGCTGGAGTCCAGCAGGCTTTCACGAAACAATGCTTGGATCAGGCGTTGGAAGCTACGTTCGGCGGCGGGTGCCAGCGTATTGATCAGGGCTTGGAGGCTGACGTGGCTGGCCTGAAATTGCGCAGTGGCAAGTGCTTCGCTCCAGCGTTCCAGTAACGCGTTTTCTGGCTTGCTGCTATTTCCATGCATCTAATTGATTCCCTGATTCGTGAGCCTGAATGAAAAGCGAACGAATGATATCGAGAATCATTATTTGTGTGTGTTTTTGTTACATTAATTTATGGCGATTATTGACAAAAAAACCGCGCTCCAAAGGCGCGGTTTCTCGTAAACGGCCCGGCTGCGTGGGCCGGGCGTCCACATGATTTCAGAGCTTCAGGAGCTTTTTGCCTGGCGTTGCAGTTCGAGAGTTTCGAGCTCGTTTTTATAGTTGTGGGCGTCGCTCTCGTTGTGAAACATGCCGACCAATACGTCTTGCTGATGGACATCCCAGATGTGAATCCCGTGGCCTACTGCTTCATGGGACATATGTTCATCGTCGCGTTCAGTTACTTTTACAGTCATCTGCTTGCTCCAATCTCTGGTTGATCTGCGGCAAGTCGTCGCAGGCCTCTGTTATATGATTTGTTAGCTTGCTAAGTAAACTGATTTTGCGCGCAATAATTCATTGCGGGGAACGCAACAATGCTGCAGGCCTTGTAAACCAAGGCATTGCGTCGCCAGCGCAGCGGCTTTATGACAAAAGTTTCATGTTCAGGTCGGCTAGGTTGACCTCGGCCCCGCTATCGCAGGCAAGCCAGCTCCCACCTTGGAATGCATTCCACTGTGGGAGCTGGCTTGCATGCGATAGCGGGAGTGGCGTCCCCGAAAAATCCCAGGCAAAAAAAGCCCCGCATTCAGCGAGGCTCTTTTCCGGTGCATCAGCAATCAGCTGCCTTTGACAGCCTTACCGTCAACGGTGCCATCCTGCAGCATGATGTTGTATTCCTTGCCGTCAGTCTCGACCTGACGCAGGGCAACCAGGATGCCGCCCTGGTCCTTGGCAAACCACATCTGGGTGATGCGCTTGCTCTGCGACGGGTCGCGCACGCGCTCGACCTTGATCGCGTCGATCGAACCGACCTTGGTCTGGACCTTTTCCGAGCCGATCACGCGGAAGTCGTAGGTATCGGTATCAGTACCCTCAACCACGCGGTAGCTCATGCTCTTCTTGCCGGCGGCAACATCGCGTTGCAGAGCAAGCTGGTAGGTGGACTTGTCGAGCATGCCGCTTTCGAGAGTGACATTGACCGGGTCTTTGTTTTCAAAGCCGGTGACTTTTTTAGCGCTCTGGTCGAAGTCCAGGTTGATCTTCTTCGCCTTGCCCAGGCCGCCGCGTTCGAAGCTGTAGCTCTTGGGTTGCAGGGTGTCCTTGTCGAACAGGATCACGCTGGTTTCGGTCAAGCTGGCAATCATCATCGAGGCCTTGAAATTCAAGGTCCAGGTACCGTCGCCATTCTTGCTCAGGCTGCGTTCAGCCGAACCGCTCATGGGCAGTTGTTTCCAGTCGGCGGTGTAGCTGACGGAGAAGGGGTGAAGGTCTGCCGCTTGTACGGCAGGCAAAGCGAACAGCGCAAAAGCGAAAAGCAGGGCGCGACGCATAAAATCTCCTAGGTTCGAATCAAGTGGCCGCTGGCCGCGAGTAACTGGCCGTCCAATAATGCACCCTGGTCGCCAAGAATCAACCGTCCTTCGGCAAACCAGCGAACAGCCAGCGGGTAAATCCTGTGTTCCTGGGTATGAACCCGTTGCGCAAGCGTCTGCGCCGAGTCGCCTGACTCTACCGGAACCACTGCCTGTACGACCAGAGGCCCGCCATCGAGTTCCTCGGTCACAAAGTGCACGCTGCAGCCATGCTCACTGTCGCCGGCGTCGAGGGCGCGCTGGTGGGTGTGCATGCCTTTGTACTTGGGCAGCAGGGAAGGGTGGATATTGAGCAGGCGTCCTTCGTAGTGCCGGACGAAATCTGCGCTGAGGATGCGCATGAAACCGGCAAGGACCACGAGTTTGGGGTTGAAGGCGTCGATCAGTTCGATCAAGGCGCTGTCGAAGGCCTCGCGACCGTCGAACGCCTTGTGATCCAGGGAGCGAGTATCGATACCCGCGTCACGGGCGCGTTGCAGACCGTAGGCGTCGCTGCGGTTGGAAATCACCGCAGCGATGCGCACCGGGCTGTCGCCGGTGCGCGTGCTGTCGATCAGGGCCTGCAAGTTACTGCCGGTGCCGGAAAGCAGCACCACGACATCACAGGTCTGGGGCATCAGTGAGCCTTGAGGTTCTTCAGTTCAACCTGGGCTGCGCCTTCGGCGGCAGTGGCGATCTGGCCAATGACCCAAGGTTGCTCGCCGGCTTCACGCAGCACGTTCAGTGCGGTTTCAACGTGTTCCTGCGCAACGCAGATCACCATGCCCACGCCGCAGTTGAGCACGCGGTGCATTTCGGTTTCGTTGACGTTGCCTTTTTCCTGCAGCCAATCGAAGACAGCCGGGCGCTGCCAGCTGGCTACGTCGACAATCGCCTGGGCGCCTTTTGGCAGTACGCGCGGGATGTTGTCCAGCAGGCCGCCACCGGTGATGTGGGCCATGGCCTTGACGGCGCCGGTGTCCTTGATCAGCTTGAGCAGTGGCTTGACGTAGATGCGGGTCGGCGCCATCAGCAGGTCGGTCAGTGGCTTACCGTCGAGCTGGATGTTCTCGATGTCGGCGCCGGACACTTCGATGATCTTGCGGATCAGCGAGTAGCCGTTGGAGTGCGGGCCGGACGATGGCAGGGCGAGCAGGGCGTCACCAGCGGCTACTTTGGAGCCGTCGATGATCTCGGCTTTTTCCACCACGCCGACGCAGAAGCCGGCCAGGTCGTAGTCTTCGCCTTCGTACATGCCTGGCATTTCAGCGGTTTCACCGCCGACCAGGGAGCAGCCCGACAGTTCGCAGCCAGCACCGATGCCGGTTACGACCTGGGTCGCGGTCTCGACATTGAGCTTGCCGGTGGCGTAGTAGTCGAGGAAGAACAACGGCTCGGCGCCGCACACCACCAGGTCGTTGACGCACATGGCGACCAGATCGATGCCGATGCTGTCGTGCTTGTTCAGGTTCAGGGCCAGACGCAGCTTGGTGCCCACGCCGTCGGTGCCGGACACCAGTACAGGCTGCTTGTAGCCGGCCGGGATTTCGCAGAGGGCGCCAAAACCGCCCAGGCCACCCATGACTTCAGGGCGCGCAGTGCGCTTGGCGACGCTCTTGATGCGTTCGACCAATGCTTCACCGGCGTCGATGTCTACACCGGCGTCCTTGTAGCTCAGGGAGGGTTGCTTGCTCATGATCCAGGCCTGTAGGGGGGATTTCTGGGT